>CAZZJY010000174.1:0-5186 GCA_964654895.1 uncultured Nitrososphaerota archaeon | reverse complement strand
TGGCTGGGGAGCTCGATGACTGAGGAGGGGTTTGACTTGAAGTGGGTTACCGAGGATGGGGACATACAACTTTTAGTGTCTATAAAACGGGATATGCTTGAGGTCTCGGTCTCCTCATTCCCCCCTGGTGAGGAGGAGAGGGCCCGTGAGGTTGCCCTGAAGCTGTACGAGAAGATTATCAGAGCACTCCACAGGAACAGGCGCCATTATGCCTCTTCTTAGAGCCTCGAACTTGACCCAGTGTGACAAAAGCTGGTCAATAATAGAGTTCCACCACACCAGATATATGGTGCAACAGATGACCACGGTTGTTGGTTTGAAATGTGTTGATGGTGTGGTTCTAGCCTCCGACAGGAGGGCGAGCAAGGGGGGCATGATAGGTTCGAAGAGCGTCAGAAAGATTTACGCTTTGGACGAGAACAAAGCTGTCGCCATAGCCGGACAATTGTCAGATGCGAACTACCTGATAAATTTGGTCAAGGCTGAGGCAAAGCTGATAGAGTTGAGGAGGGGGTTTAAGCTAACTGTCAAAGAGGCTGCGAAGCTCCTCTCCAACATCATGTATTCTGGGATGCGAAGCTATGCCCCTTACGTAACGGAGATACTGGTAGCAGGAATTGATGAGACTGGCCCGCGGCTCTTCGAGGCAGATGTCAGTGGGGCAATAACCGATGAAGACTTCACTGCGACTGGTTCTGGCTCACCAATGGCCTTTGGTCTTTTGGAGGGAAGCTATAGGCAGGGCATCAAAGTCTCTGATGGAGCAAGGGTGGCTGCAAGGGCCGTCAGGGCAGCCATGGAGAGGGATCCTGGCTCTGGCAACGGGATTCAAGTCCTGAAGATAACCAAAGGAGGCATGGAGTGGATGGACGCAGGAGGTAATGGTCAATGATGCCGAAGGAATTCGGGTTTGAGAGGCCCTTCACGTTGTACACCCCCGATGGTCGACTAATACAGGTGGAATACGCGGCCGAGGCTGTGAGGCACGGATCTCCGGTGGTCGGGATCAGAGGCAAGAACTTCTCATTGATGGTCGCCCGCATGAAGGACACTGACCCGCTCATAGACCCTGTGGAAAAAATACACATCATTGACGAAAACATTGGAATAGCAGGTGCCGGATACACAGGCGACATCGATCTGCTGATAGACGAGGCGCGCCTCGAGGCGCAGAGGCACAGGGTGATCTTCGAGGATCCTATCGATGTGAGGTCGATAGTCAACCATATCACCCAATTTATGTACCAGTTCACGCGTTACAGCGGCGTCCGCCCGTTGGGTGCTGCACTTATAGTAGTGGGAAGCGACCGGACAGGAAGGCACCTCTACCAGGTCGACCCGATGGGGCTCATGATAAGCGGGAAGGCGTTGGCCATTGGAATGAACTGTGAAAATGCAACAGGAATACTCAGGGAAGAATACCGCGACGACCTCGATATGGGGGAGGCAATTTTGCTCGCGGTCAAGGCGCTGTCCAAGGCTGATGAGAGCGGAGCCCCTGTCGAAGTAGGAATCGCTGCAGAGGCTCGATTCATAAAGACAGACTTAGAAAACGCGCTGAAGATAGCAGAGATTCAAGATAAAAGATAAAAAATGAAAGATAATACAAAAAATAGAAAAATTACCGATAGAGGGAATGAAAATTTAACTATGGAGTCCTTAGGGTATTCAAACATTACAGTGGTCAGCTTCTGTCTCAGATTCTATTTTTATGCCCTCAGGAGGCTTGATCCCCTTCTTCTTCATGTAATCGAGTATCGCAGCTTTGAGACCATCTGCCGCCAGATTGGAGCAGTGCATTTTTATGGGCGGCAGGCCACCAAGGGCGTCGGCAACGTCCTGCCTGGTGATTTTAAGAGCCTCCTCGATGGTTTTTCCCTTTGCGAGCTCGGTGATCATGCTGCTTGTGGCTATGGCGGCGCCGCAGCCGAAGGTCTTAAACTTAATATCTTCTATCCTGTCGTCCTTGACCTTGATGTAAATCCACATGAGATCGCCACAATTATGCAAAGCCAGAGATGGTGTCAGATAGGAATGGGCATCCTTGACTTCAATGTTGTACACTAGTCCACTATAATTAATTTTCTCAACGCTGGTTATTGGTGTAAACAACACGTTATCTTCTATCCATGTCTTGCTCCTTGATTTTTTCTTCAGATTTAGTTCAACAGATAAAATGGATGAAAGTTTCATGATAGATGGTGTGTGAAGAACAAAAATCCTATATGCCTTCCTGTGGCGGGTTCCTTTAGACGCTCTTTCCCGTTCTTCGTAAACCGAGGGGATTATCCCTTGTCTAAGCAAAAGTATCTTAATCTGATGTGCAAGCTCCTCTGAGACCGTAGAATATGACGCCCTAGGTCTTTTTAAATCGAGATAGCCGTCGCTGTACCAAAGCCCCTTAATCAACTCTGCCTGCTTTTCTAGGGGCAGATACATCATAAACTCAGGTATATGCTTCTCGCTGACCTCTTTACCAAATAGTTTCCTCAAAAATCTTGCAACATGTAAACTGTAGATTAAAACTTTTATGGTTTTCTTTTGGTGAATCCTTTCTATTTTCGGTTCAACGCCAAATATTTTTCTAACGAGCTGACAAACATCAACTACTCTATCCTCTTCATTTATGTTGAAAGTTAATTCGGCATAAGTTTTGCACCTTTCCATTCTCGTGTGTCCTTTGGCTAGGAAGTACCCAGCAAAGCGCATAAAGTCCTCATTAACGCTGATCCTTGGAGGTATTTCCAAACTCTTAAAATCATGCTTGGATTTTTCGATGTCCGTTTCTATTTCTATAACATCGAGAATCTTGTTTGGTATTGGATACGCTATAATGTCTCCTTTATTAAGTTCATAGGCATGCAACCACGCAAGGTTTTTGATCAGTTCCTTTTTCCCTTTTGTGTATCTATACTTGTTCCTTTTAGGTACCTCAAAACCAAACACCATATGGTCTGGTGTGAGGGTTGTTGTCCCAAGCCGAGTTTTGATTTTTAAAATAGTGCCAGTATATCTCCTATTGGAAATTCGATCTATTGTATGAAAATCTCCATCGTGGGACAAGACTATGTCCGAATTCTTCAGCTTGTCGATTTGACGGATGGAATTTTTTACTATGATGCCTGTGTCTGGAGGCACACATACTGGGTTGCCGACTTTCCCTATACCATCGGCATCTTTTATCTCTCCTACGTTTCTTGGATTCCTAAAGTGCTCCATCACCTTCTGACTATACATCATCTCACCTCCTCCGGTGTCAGGGGAGACATCTCTCTAAGACCCTTCACAATCCTAGGCAAAACTTCAAGGACCTTCTCCACATCCTCATCCTTATTGAACCTACCTAGGCTCATCAGCAAGGATCCTTGAGCCTCAACGTGTGGAATTCCCATGGCGATTAGAACGTGTGAAGGCTCTAAGGTCTTTGACGAACAGGCCGATCCGCTTGACACCGCTATCCCCTCCATGTCAAGGGATAGAACTAGAGACTCCCCCTCCACAAAGCTGAACCTCACGTTGACGTTATGTGGCAGTCTGCGCTTTGGGTGACCATTCAGAAATGAATGGGGTATGCTTTCCAAGATGCCATCGATCAAGCGGTCCCGCATCTTAGAAAGTCGGCTTGCATCCGATTCCATCTCGGCCATTGCCAGCTCTGCGGCCTTAGCCATACCCACTGCGCCTGGGACGTTCTCGGTGCCAGATCTTAGACCGCTCTCCTGTCCTCCGCCAATGATCAGTGGCTCGATCTGTGTCCCCCTTTTAATGTAGAGCGCACCTATACCATAAGGTCCATACATGTCCCAGGAGGATATTGTCATCAGATCAATGCCGTCCTTAAGTACGTCGATCGGTATCTTTCCGACCGCTGCCGTGGCATCGGTGTGCAGGTATGCATTTTTGGAGTGAACGATTTCGGAGATCTCTTTGATTTGTTGGATTGTCCCAACCTCGTTATTCGCATAGCCAATTGTCACCAGAATCGTCCTGTCTTTGATCGCATTCTTGAGCGCTTCCAAGTCCACTGAACCATAACCATCAACAGGAACATAGGTCACCTCGAAGCCGAACTTCATCAAATACTTCAATGTGTTGAGTACTGAGATGTGCTCAATCTTTGTGGCGACTATATGGTTCCCTCGGTCCTTATTCCTGAAGGCCCCCCCCTTTAGGGCCATGTTGTTGGATTCGGTAGCACCGGAGGTGAAGACGACCTCTGAGGACCTCTCCGCGTTTATCAGGCGTGCGACGCTTGCCCTCGCCTCCTCTAGCGCACCCTTCATCTTTAGACCAGAAGTGTGGGGGGATGAGGGGTTGCCAAAGTAGTCCTTCATGAAAGGAATCATCGCCTCGATTACCCTAGGGTCGGTCCTAGAGGCGGAGGCGTAGTCCATATAGACAATATTCTGAGATTGCGACATGTGGGTCACCCTAAAAGCAAAGAGTTGCATCTGCTTCCAGCACCAGGTCGTTAACCGTGGCGGCGCCCGCGACTGTCACATAGCTAAGGAGTTCTGTCCTAGGCATGTTCAGCAGCTCACAGCTTTGGGCGCATGCATAAAGCTTTACACCCGCCTTGACCGCCTGATCCATAACTTCCTTCAGGGTGGGGAAGTTCCCTATCTTAATACCTTCTGCCACGCCTTTTTTCAGAGCGGTTATTCCCTTTATCATGAAGAATATGGATGCCTCTACTTCCATGGCCCTAGCAGTCATTGCAAGAATGAACGGCGCATATAGCCTTTCAGGCGAATCCACTCCAGAAGTTTGTATGTAAAGTATACTTTTCGCTTTCTTGTTATTTTCATCCAAACTATTTCTATCCAGATCTTTTTTCATCATTACCACCAATTTCCCTATTTTCCCTTAGCTTGCGGTATCAATACTTAGGCTCCTTTCATAAATCATAGATTTTCATCCCGATTTTTTTATGGAGACTGAGATCGTTTCACCCTCCCTCTTTACATCGACGACCTCATGGCCGGCCCTCTTGGCCCATCTCTTCAGATCCTCCTCGGCGGCGGGATCGTCTGCAGTAACAACTATCACGTCCCCAACACTCGCCTTCTCCATCTCCTCCCTTGTCCTGAGAACGGGCATGGGGCAGTAAAGTCCTCGGAGGTCAAGCTCTATCCGCATAAGTCTCCCAATACTCTATAGTATAACCCATTTATATATGTATTTCT
>CAZZJY010000173.1:0-3889 GCA_964654895.1 uncultured Nitrososphaerota archaeon | reverse complement strand
GCGTGTGTATGTCTGCCGCGTCGACTATCATGGGGTTCACGTCCTCGTCGAATCCCAGGTCCAGGTATGCCTCCCGGAGCCTGTTTATGGTCTCCATGAGCACGTGCGGGCTCCCCTTCCTCCCAGCCCTGTAAGCCCCCCTCCCCCCAACGAGGCTCCCTGTCTCCCTCCAGCTCCCCTCAAAGTCCCTCTCCGCCCTCTCCAAGATCTCCTTGATGTTTATCCTCATGCCCCTCCACCCTTGAGCCTGTCCATTGCCCTCTCGATGCTCCCCCTTATCAGCCTCCCGTGGTGGGCCAACGTCACGTCAGCCCTGGTCTCTTCTACCTGCCTCCTTATCATGTCAACCCTCCTCTTCAGGTTCGGCACGACCGCCCTCGGGTAGTCCAACCCCTTCAGGGAGACGTAAACCTCCTCCATAGCCTTGAGCATCCTTTCGGCCTCCTCGATGTTGTCCTTCCTCAGAGAGTCCAGGGCGTACCTCCTCATCTCCCCGACAGCGTCCGCAAGCCCGGCGATGTACGCCTCTGGGGGGACCCCGACCTCCTCGGGCGTCGGGAGGTCCTCCCCTCTAAGTACTGCCATAACTATGGAGGCCTCGGCGAACTCCTGCGTGGCCTGGGGTAGGGCGCCCAGGTAGAGGTACTCGGGCTGATCCCTGCAGACCTCCAGCGAGCTCTGGAGGGCCTGGCGGGCCGCCTCCAGGTTCTCGGCAGCGCTGGCAGAGTCCCCCCTGTGGATGGCCAGTATCGTGCTCCCGGACCTCCTTACAACCTCCCTGGAGTAGGAGATCAGCCTCTCCCTCCTCTCGTCCTTCAACTTAAGCGTTCTGTTTATCTCGGAGACTATATCTGCGATCTTCACAGAATTGCACCCTCCTGGGAGCCCTGCTGAGGAGGGCAACCCTGCTCGCAGGCACATCGTCAATTAAGTCGTACCCAGACCTCTTGGCCACCTCTCCCGCGAACTCCAAAACCTCTTCGTGGCTGGGCATCGCCTCAGCCCCAAGCCTCCATATCGACGAACCCACGTGCATGTACGCCTTCACCTCCACATAGGTTGGGTTGCCCATATTCAGGACCCTTGCATATCCATCTGGGTCCTCCATATTTAACCCCTTCACAAGCGTGATCCTGACGACGGTGGGGCATTTGAAGGTCTTTAGCATGGAAACGGTTCTCATCAAACTTTCCCAGTTCCCCTCGTCACCTGGTCTGCAGACCCGCCTGTAGACCCCCTCCGAAGGCGCACTCACAGAGACGTACAGTTGCGTGGGCTCCCTAAGGCCCTCCAGCGCCTTGGGGTTTGTCCCATTGGTGACGAGAAAGGTCGTCATGCCCCTCCTGTGGAACTCCTCGATCAGCTCAGAGAGCCTGGAGTAGAGGGTCGGCTCGCCGCTCAGGCTTATCGCCACGTGCCTCGGTCGGATTGCCTCCTCGTACCTCTCCTCCGGGACCTTCAGGTTGCCCTTGTAGCCGCTCAGCGCTCTCCTATGCGCCTCTACAGCCCCATCCACTATCTCTTTCGGCTCGTCCTCCGCCGGTATCCTGCCGCCGACCCATTCAAACCCCCTCTCGCCTGGCAGCGGCCTCCAACAGTAGACGCACCTGTTGGTGCAGTAAACCACCGCCGGGCTCATCTGGAGGCACCTGTGCGTCTCTATACCGTAGAACCTGCCCTTGTAGCAGATCTTCCCCTCCGTCAGTGCCTTTCTGACCCAGTGGCAGGTCTTCACCGCTGAGTGCCTGCCAACTATCTGGTAACCCTGTGCCCTCAGCGTCCTGAAAGGCCCCTCTACCAAAACTACCAGCCACTACTTGGCGGGAAAGAACTCCTCCTTCGCCCCGTCCTTCGTGATGACGGCAACGTCCACACCGTCTCCTGACGCCACATCCCTGGAGATAGCAGCCTTCACTGCCTTCACGGCAAGCTCCTTCGCCTCGTCAATTTCCATCCCGTCCTTGTACCCCTCCTCAATGACGCTTATAGCCATGGCCCCTCCCGTGCCAAGCGCCGCGAACTTGTCTTCAATCAGCGATCCGAGCTGATCGAGGACGAAGAGCCTGTTGCCTTCCTCGTCAACTCCTCCCACGATCGTCTCAGTGAACACTGGGTAGTACCTCTGGGAGTAGAGGATATTTGCTAGGAGCTTCGCAGCAGATCTGACGCTCATCCTCTTGTGGTAGTCCAGCTCGTATAGCCGGACTTCGGCCCCAAGCCTCCTAAGTATTGCTTGGGCATCTGAGACCAAGCCCGCAAAAGCCACGCCGATCCTCTCATTTACCAAAAATACCTTCTTGCCCGCCTTACTCATTATTGAATAACCGTAAGAGATCCTCTTCTCAGAAGCTAGAACCACGCCATCTTTACAAACTATGCCTACTGTGGTTGCGCCCACCGGTGGGTATCCAATTTGCGCCTCAGGCAATATTTAAAATCCCCCTTCAACATTCAAAGGATGAGTGGCGGATTAAATAAGCTTTTACTTTGTTGATGAGAAATGTCAACCATTAGAGAGGTGCTAAATAAGATCAGGTGGACCTTCCCTGAGGGGCTGAATGGCATAGAGGTCGTCATAGTCCACAGAGGCGTGCCGGGCAACAGGAAGGTAATTAGGGGGGAGGAGATCAGGGACGTTGCCCCTAGGGCGATAATATGTGAAGACGCTGTGATCCCATACCACAGGGTCTTATGTATAAGGAAGGGCGAAGAGATACTGTGGAGGAGACCAAAATGAGGCAGCCTTTCGAGAAAATCCCAACAGTCCTGAATGCAGAGGAGCTCATAAACAAATCCCTCCGAGAGTCCATGGAGGCAGAGGTCTCCATGCCCCAGAGGCTGCCCGCCTTAGTCAAAGCGAAGAGGAGGGAGGCCGCCAGGATCAAAACCGCAGAGAGGATCTCCGCCGGGTACCTTGAGCACCTTGTCAAGTCCTTCCCGTCCATAGAGAGCATCCACCCATTCTACAGGGACATCCTGGAGATAGCATTTGGAGTGGCGAAGACCAAGGCGCTCCTTGGGCGAGTGAGCAGGACATCCAGAGTCATCAGGGAGATCAGCCGGTCTTCCATCTCAAACCTCAAACACGCCTCGACCCCAAGCGAGGCTGCAAGGGTCAGAAGGGGCTTCATGGGACGACTTTCCTCACTAATAAGAGGACTTGAGGACGACTTGTCCGCTCTGTCTTCGATCAGGGAAAAGATGAAGGATCTGCCAGCCGCAGACCCAGATATGCCGACAGTGATCTTGGCTGGATACCCGGGGGTTGGCAAGTCCACAATAGTGAGGGCGATCTCATCCGCAAAGCCAGAGGTCCGCTCTTACCCTTTCACCACCAAGGAGGTGATAATCGGTCACGTCGAGGTCGGCGGCAGAAGACTGCAGGTAGTTGACACACCTGGTCTCCTCGACAGACCGCTTGAAAAGAGGAGCGAGACTGAGATGCTCGCGATCTCTGCGCTGAGCCGCCTCCCCGGGCTGGTCGCCTTTATAGTAGACGTCTCCGAGTCTAACGGCTTCACCCTCAATGACCAGAAGTCCCTCTATGACGACCTGAGGAGAACCCTCAGCGCCAACAAGTTCATTACATTCTTCAACAAGACCGACATATCAAAACCCTCCCAGATAGCCTCCGCCGAGTCAATATTTGGACCCTGCAAGAGGATGGCTGCTGCCCAAGGTCAGGGGCTAGAGGATTTCATCAATTCAGTCCTAACCGAGCTTGAAAAACCATAATGAGCCTTCTCCATTTGGGTTCAGCAACCGTTAGCCAATCTAAAAAATTTGCAACCATCCTTAGAATGACCAAGAAGAATGAGGCTGCTCCGAAGAGCGAGAATTATAAATAATTTAGAATAAATGAAATGTTAATTTAAATTTATAAATTTAT
>CAZZJY010000172.1:0-2559 GCA_964654895.1 uncultured Nitrososphaerota archaeon | reverse complement strand
CGGTGAGCTTCCTTGCACCCTCCTTGTACCCTGAGCCGGTCAGAAGCCTACATTCCAGCTCGTTCAGGAGCAGGACATCAACTCCCTCCAGGTCCTCTGGTCTTAATTCGATAGCACTCCCTCCAGGGTCTAAAGATATACAAGCCCGCCCCCGGCTGCCCTTAACCTTCATTAAAACATTCCTGCTCACATTGCTAAGCTGGAGAAACTTTGCAACCGGCAGAGAATCCACGATCGCCTCGAGCTCTGCATTTGCCCCCCTATGGGCGAGCATCCTCCTTCCTCCACCTTTATCGACGAGCACACAGACCATTCCAGTTTTTTTCCCCTTCATCACTCTCACAAACTCTGTCGCTACACCCTCCCTCCTCAGTCCCTCAATAGCCTCTTTTCCAAATTCGTCATCCCCGACGCACCCGAGCATTCCGACTTTGAGTCCAAGTCTCGATGCCCCTACAGCAAAATTGGCTGCCGATCCCCCTTGATAGATCTCCAGATCTGCAGCCTCTTCGCCATCCAAGTCTGGTAATTTATTGATAAAAAAGGACAGGTCAATGTTTATGTTACCAACCGATAGTACATCCAACAAAAAAGTGCACCTTATTGCCCTTTCTTTAGCAGTATCCTCGCGTCCACTATTTTGTACCCAACTTCGTACGCAATAGTGGGATTCAGATCTATTTCGCTAATCTGCGGCAGCTCCATCATCATATCCGAAACTTTTACTATGGCGTCAGCCAAGCTGTTGATGTCCGAGGGCTTTCTTCCTCTGATCCCCCTCAATATGGGGTAAGCTTTCAGCTCCGAGATCATCTCTATTGCGTCCTCCTTCCCAATTGGTGCGACCCTGAAGGAAACATCTTTGAAGACCTCTACAAATATGCCTCCCAGCCCAAACATTAAAACAGGTCCAAACTGAGGGTCTTTTTTGGCTCCAATTATCGTTTCCACACCTTGGGGTACCATGCGCTCCACTAGGACGCCCTCTAACCTGTAGCCTCCTTTCTCTGCGATTTCCCTCATCCTTTCAAAAGAGTTCATCGCCTTCTCCTCACTGTCTATGTTCAGTATCACTCCCCCGATGTCTGATTTGTGAAGCACATCTGGAGATACTATCTTCATTACTAGGGGAAATCCGAATTTTCCAACAGCATTCCTTACTTCATCCTGATCTCTAACAACCATCCATTCCCCTACGGAGAGCCCATAATTGCGGCACAACTCCTTCGCTTCTGGCTCAAGCAGCCACCCTCTCTCAGCTCCTCTTCTAATGATCTCCTCCGACATTGCCAACCACAATTTTTTGTAATCCTCAACCAGTTATTAACCTTATGAAAAGGTTGCTGGAGGAGTTTGGTTCTGATTAGAAACATGATGCTGCTGGCGGAAGTTCACAACAGAGAAATGTAAATTGCTATCCATCACAAAAATGTGCACTATTTTATGATTGGGCTTAATTTTGAGGGTCAAAACTGGGATGCCAACACTTCTTTCAAGACGTATGTATGCTATTAATTCATTTTGAAGGGAGACGCCCAGCCTCTTTCACCCGCTCCAGTTTTTCTCTCACAATCTCATTCACGAGCTTAGGGTCTCCCTTTGCCTTGGTCTTTTTCATTACCTGACCGATCAGGTAGTTCACAGCATTTGCGTCAGTAAGGGCATCGTCTACTGCTTTTGTGTTCTCTGAGAATACCTCCTCCACCACTCTCTCGATCGTTGCTCTGTCAGCTATCCTCTCCATTCCTCTCTCCTTAACCACTTGGGAGGGCATCTTGCCCGTTTCTACGATTTCTGGCAAGATTATCTTCCCGATCTTACCGCTTATAGTGCCTTCCCTTATCATTTGCAGCATCTCTGCCAGTGCCTTGGGCGTGATTTTGGACTCCTGAATTTCCAACCCTTTCTCATGAAGGACTCCCAGCAGGTCGCTCATTATCCAGTTGCTGACGTTCTTTGGGTCTCTGTAGAGCTTCACACACTCTTCAAAGAAGTCGGCTAACGCCTTCTCCGAAGTCAGAACCTGGGCGTCATATACTGGTATCCCATACTCTCTCACGAACCTTTCGGCCCTAGCGTCGGGCAGTTCTGGCATTCTTGACCTTATTTCCTTCACATACTCTGGAGTGATGTGCAATGGGACTATGTCTGGCTCTGGGAAGTACCTGTAATCGTACTCCTCCTCTTTCTCCCGTAGAGATATTGTGACCTTCCTTATCTCGTCCCAATGGCGCGTCTCCCTAACCACTCTCTCGCCCTTCTTTATCAGCGAGATCTGCCGTGATATCTCGTAGCTGAGAGCCCTCTCCACTTCTTTGAACGAGGATATGTTTTTGATCTCGACCCTGGCCCCCCCCTCCACCGACACGTTCGCATCGCACCTCATCGCCCCTTCCAGCCCGCCATCGAACGCCCCTATGTGCTCCAGTATAGACCTTAACTTCTGCAGGAATATCCTCGCCTCCCTAGGTGAGGCGAGGTCTGGCTCGGTGACAACTTCAAGCAGGGCCATGCCTGCCCTGTTATAATCGACCAAAGTGTAGGGTGAAAGATCGATGG
>CAZZJY010000171.1:0-9123 GCA_964654895.1 uncultured Nitrososphaerota archaeon | reverse complement strand
AGCGGCCCCTCAACCCAGATTGCTTGGATAGAGTCGCTCAAGAAGGCTGGTGTCATACCCATCGTGGGCGCTATTCTAACAGTGCCCGACTTCTTGGCTGGAAATGGTGGCTACGTGTGCTCTGAGGCTCCATCGAAAATTTTCCAGATAGCATCAGGAATGGGCGTAAGGGACTATGTCCTCCCTGGGAACAACCTCCAACTCTTAAAAACCTATAAACACACTATAGATTCGTTGTGCGACTCTCCAGTCTATTATGTTCCAGGGTTGGGCGCTCAAGGCGGGGACATCAGATCATGTGGAAAAATAATGGGAGGGCGATGGCATACCATTGTGGGGCGAACTGTCTATGCAGCAAAGGATGTGAAGTCGAGTTTAATGGTTTTGATGTCAGAGTTGCAATCAGATTGACTAACAAAAACAATAATTCAATCCTTTATTTGCTCCAAGGCACTAATCGCTTGCCATATTGCGGTTCTGGCGAAGAGGGGCATATTTGGATCCTGACTACACTCCTCCAAAATACTTATTGCATTCGAGGCCTTAACTGCATTAGTGTAGGTTGTGCCCTGTAATACTTTTATTGCTTCTGATGCTGCCCTCCTTATGTTCCTAGGGACTCCTGTGTCTTCTGCTATTCTGTGAAGGATGCTGATTGCTTGAGCCATTTTATCGCTACTCATAAATAACCACCAGTCCCTTAGCAAATAGAATATAGTCCTATTTATATTATTATTTTCATATAGTTAAAATTTGGTAATTGAAATGAAGACCCGTGATGATGTTGCAAAAAAGGGGGCGGAGCTACTGAGGGCAGGAGCCACCATGCTCCAGACACACTGCACCGACTGCAAGACCCCCCTCTTCCAGCTAAGCAGCGGCGAAGTAGTGTGCCCCGGTTGTGACCGCAAGGTGGTTTTCGTCAAATCCGACGAGGACGAGAAAGAACTATTAGAGTTAATGAAGGTATCCGAACTTGAAGAGGACCTTGTAAAAAAGATCGATCAGATCAAGGAGAAGATGAGCAAAACCGATGATCCAGCAGAACTGGATAAGATGGCTAAGTCTCTCTCTTCTCTTTTGGATCTTCTTGGCAAGTTGCGCCACAAGAAGTCCTGATGCCATATGCTCCAGTTAAAACCTCTCTTATTCGCTTTGCCTTCTTTGGGCCTATTCCCTCCACTTTCATCAACTCACGCTCACTGGCTGTGAAGACTTTCTCAACACTTCCGAAAAAAGAAAGAAGTCTCTTTGCCGTAACCGACTCGACCAATGGTAAGCTCGCAACTATGTACTCTTTCTCTTCGTCTGGGGTTTTTGCTCTCCTCCTGTCCTTGAGAGATATTGAGCGCAAATCCCCCCTCTCTTCCCTTTTGGCTATTGTCAGTATTACTTTAGCACTCTCCACGGCATCATTCACCCATATTACCGGTATGGTGAGATCCAACACTAATGATATTAGCGCGCCCGTGATCGCCTCTTCGCGTATTTCTCTCATCAGAGGCCCCCTCCCCTCCAAAATTATAAGTGGCCTGCTATAGGCGGCGCGGAGAGCTCTTGCCTGTTCAAACAGCCTCCTATCTATGATAGAGTTGGCGAAGTCTTCCATGGTCTTCCTCTCAATCGCCACACACTCTGATATCACATAGTCGCCCACATTCAAGCTCCTGAACTCTAACTCTGCCCCTAGCCTGAGAAGCTCCTTGACGGTGAGCGACTGTTTTTCTCTGTGGTCCACAAGAATCCTTATTCTGTCCTCGCTTTTGGAAATGAATGAGAGGAGAGTGCCGCGCCCACTCATTTCAATCACCAGATGGGCATAAAAAACTCAACTCTTCTCAACTCCAAGGTCTATTTCAAACATGAATTCTATGGATAAAAATATAACAGTTTCCGCAGCATATCAACCATCATGCACAAAAACCGCAAGGGCTTCTTTGTTGCAATAGAGGGGATAGATGGGGCTGGATCTTCAACCCAGACAAAACTACTGGTAGCCCGCCTTAAGGAGGTGGGGTATGACTCCGTACTTACTAAGGAACCAAACCCTGAGGGAAAGATAGAGGCAGTTATAAGATCTTTCCTCAAAGAACCTTCTATTGCGCCAGAGTTGGACGCTCTTCTTTTCGCCGCAGATAGGATCCACCACGTGACTTATTTCATAAAGCCTTGGTTAGAATCTGGTAAAGTTATAGTGAGCGACCGTTATTTAGAGTCTTCGATAGCCTACCAGTCCTCTCAGGGTCTGGACGAAGAGTGGATACTAACAATCAATAAAGGCGCCATACGCCCCCATCTAACAATTATACTGGATATCGACCCGGTATTATCCCTTAGGAGGAAGGGAGAACTTCATGATCGTTTTGAGAATGTGGAATTCTTAAGGAAAGTTAGGTCAAAATTTTTAGAACGCGCCCATAGGATGGGATATAGTGTCTTCGACACAAACAGGTCCGTGGAAGAAGTGCACGAAGAGATCTTCAAATTGGTAATAAACACCATAGAGTCCTCTGAAAATCAGTAAGAAACCATGGCGGACTCTGGCAACTTTCCCATTACTTTCTCCGCTGCCTCCCTCACTTTGTCCCTGTACTGGTCATAAGTGTACACCCTGACAATGTTTACGAACCCTCTCAAAACTTCTATTGTTTTGGAAAGCTTGGTCGCCTTCAGCACCTTTCTAACACCGCCCTCAACATCCACTATGGGTATCTCCATAGGATCAAAATCCAGTGCGTGTCTATAAGGGATGGATGGCAGGGACGGCGTGTCTATGAACACGTCCTCTGAACTCAGTCCCGCAATTGCGGCGATCTCCTCCTCCATCTGCCTCCTTATCCCCTCGAGCCCAAACAAGCTGGCTACCGCCTTGTCTTCTGCCTTCATCTCACGTTCATAAGCGCATTTCAAAAGCCTCCTCCTCTCTAAATCTTCCATTATCTTCCGCGATCCTTTGCATTGCTTGAGCATACACCACATGCTGTAATCGTCCATCCCTAGGTATTCCTCTACAGTTTTGAATTTACAGATGCCAATCTCCTCATCCGCAGCCTTCATTGCCTTAACAAGGAGTATCTGGGCTGCTCTTGCGGTCTTGTGGTAATATATCGCCTTGAAGGACTCGACCCTTGCAATTAGGAACGCCTCCAAAGTTGCGAGGGCAGAGCTGTCCACCACCAACTTGTCTTCCGCAACATCCATAGTGTAAATTAGCCTATGTATGTCCACCTTTCCGTACTCAGCCCCAGTGTGGTGAGTATCCCTGACCAAAAAGTCCATCTTGTCAACATCCACCGCACTACTCAATATCTGGTTCAGGAAGCTCCTTTCTTTCTCCAGCCTTCCAACGGCTAGTTCCGCAACATCATCTACTGGTTGACCGTTTCTCTCCAGTACATCTTTCAGCTCGGAGCCCCTGATCACCCATGGTGCCAAGTCCTCGTGGCTCTTGTTAAGTTTTTTAATGAGGAGCTCCTCAAAGGTGTGAGAGAAGGGACCATGCCCGACATCATGGAATAGACCCGCCAACCTCACAATCTGGACTTCCTCTTCCTTCATATCCACTGGCAGTGCCCTGCACAGGACCCCAGCTAGGTGCATAACACCCACAGAGTGCTCAAATCTAGTATGGTTTGCTCCGGGATAAACAAGGTCAGCAAAGACGAGCTGCTTTATTCTCCTCAGCCTTTGCAATGGCAGAGTATCAATTACTTCTCTTTCCAACTTGGATATATGCACATATCCGTGTATCGGGTCCTTTATCATTCCCCAAGGTCTTTCTGCTTTCAAGCCTATTGCCCCCTTCTAATTACAACCTTCCCCTCAATTCCGTTCACAACCACATAATCCCCGGTATTTATGGCGGTTATTGGGTCATCCTCAAGCCTGTCGACCAAGGGTATCTCTGCGAGGATACATCCAGTTGCTATAATGGCCTCTGTCTCAACATTTATTATGCCTGCAGGGGCGTGACCGTTTTTCTTGAGTTGGTAAAGTACGTAAGATCCCACAGTACTGCCCTTTCCCTTTGGGAACACGAGGATCTTACCGGTCACATCTTGCCCGCAGAGATCATGCCCCTTCTCCCTAACCAAGCCTGTCATAGGGTCAACCCCGCCAAAAAAAGAGATCCCCTGTCTCGAGACTAGGGCCCTCCCCTCTCCTAAAAACTTGGCAACCCCTCTCCCTCTGTATACCCACTCTTGCACCGTTACCCCTCCATAACACTTTCCAATACCAAGTACATCTCACTCACAGTTGCCCTCAAACCAGATGTTGAGGGCACATAGTGCGCCGCCTTACAGGAATTTGATACCATGTGGCTATAGCCAGACTTCTCCAGCGGACATACCACCATACATGTGTCTGTGAAAATCTTTCCCCCTGCCCTCTCTATAGCCCTCACGTAGCCCAGACCCTTTGCCGCATTATGAACTTCACGCGATGTCCATACCCAAAGAGCACAACCCTTCTTCACTTTTTTGCCTCTCACGGCCCTCGCCAGATCAGCAAGTTCCTCTAGGCTGCAGTGCGGACACCCTATACATGCAAGGTCTGGTTTTCCTTCCGCAGACAGCCTTTCCCGAGAAATCTCGAGCTCCCTAGCGTCTACACATATCTTTTCCATTTTATCCCCTGCTTTCAGCCCCTTCCCAATACAGAACATTGCTATGCCCCCGGAAGCAGCGAGAGCAGCGGACATTATCTTTAGCCTGTCTAAATTTGCCCCTGTGACTCCCTTAAAATAGGGTATGCCTGAGCCAAGAATTCTGCCGACTGTGTACCCAAGAAGACTAAAATCGAATGTGGTCCTCAATCTAGCTTCAACCTTTACAATTGCCGTTGGCTCCCTATTATCCTCCAAGTGAAGTCCGTAGCACGGCGTCCTTCCCGTAATTGCGGCAGCTAGGGCCGATGGTCCTCCCTCTCTGTTTGTCTTCGCACCAAGAACTGAGTTTGCAAAAACCACTGCGGAAGACTCTGACCACGCTATATGTGCCCCGGGCTTAGGTCTGTTTCCCACTAAATATGGGGTGCATGTACAAGTGATCTCTACACCCATCCTCTCGAAAGCCTTAAGGACCCTCATCTGCCTCTGATAATATGATTCCTCCACCCCCATCTCTTGCCACTTATCCAAGTCCATTCCCGCCGGGTTCAGAGTGGACTTCACCCTGACCCTGCCTCCAAGACCTGCCCAGTCCTCTAGGAATTCCATACCCGCGTCACCGATGTTCCCATAAGATACTCCTGCTATCTGTGCACTTTCAATTTTCACCATTCGCTCCGCCCCAAAGACCTCCCCGAGCGCCGTCAGTAATTCCATGGCCTTTTGTGCTGCAATCCCCTCCTCCCCTGATAGCATCCTCTCCTCTTCCCTGCTCAGGTACATTCAATCTCACCTCAAGGTATCCTCGCTTTCTCAAACTTCTCTTTGGGCTTATTCCAAGGCATAGTAGCGTCAATACCGACCTTGCACGTCAGAATCTTTTCTTGGTCAGAAGAGGGATCCAAACTTGATCCCCTTGCATTTCTTACCAATACTATGTCCTCATCACCTTGGAACCTTGTGGCTATTGCCCACTCAACCTCAGACATATCGTCAATATTTATATCGTCATCAACGACGACAACATGTTTCACACTTGGGTTCGCGCCGAATGCTGCCATTATCGCGTTCTTGCCGTCTCCCTCTGCCTGCTTCTTTATCGATATTACTGCATTAAACCAGCACGATCCACCCAGCGTCAATCTGACCCCCTTTACCTCTGGTACTGCCTTTGAAACCCCTTCAAACATCCTTGCCTCCTTTGGCATGCCCATCAGCAGTTTATGTTCCGAACCTCCTGGCAGTATGGCTTGGTAAATAGCCGATCTCCTCCGGACAACCCTTGAGACCTCCAATACAGGCTGCTTTCTAACGATGTCGTAAGTGCCAGTTAGATCAACAAATGGTCCCTCGTCCACCAACTCATCTCTTTTAATAAAACCTTCAATCACGATCTCTGAATCCGCTGGGACCTTAACATCCACGCTCTTACACTTGACAACCTTAAGCTTTCCTCCTAGCATGGCATTGGCAACCCACAGCTCGTCTACCCCATATTTTGGGCCTGCATTCACACCCACCATTACTGCTGGGTGCACGCCAATTACAACTGCTACTTGGAGATCCTCTCCTCTCTTCTTAGCTTCTTGGTGGAGAGCGTAAAGGTGTCTTGGCACTATCCTTATCGCCATTCTCTTTTTATCCAGAACCAAAAGCCTGTGTATCGATGAGTTCTGAAATTTGCCATCAGGACTTCTAGCGACCACAATCCCTGCAGTTATGTAAGGTCCTGCATCTTTCTCGTAGTGCCTCAAAACTGGTATACTACTCAGATCGCTCTCCTCCACCTCAAAGACAGGTCCATCCTCAACCAAGCTAGGCTCAACAGGATTAGAAGTCGCAGAAATAATCTTATCATAATAATTCTGCAAATTAGCCCCAATCCCTCTGAGGATCCTCTCCCTGTTGCCACATACCCCTGAAACGACCTCCAAACTGCTCCCCTTCACCTTCCTGAACCAAAGGAGAGGGCCGTTATCGAATTGCTTCATGACCTTGGCTATCTCATAACTTGGGGAGAGCTCCTCTTTTATCTCTAATAATCCATTAGGTATTTTTGCCTCTGCCTTCAAAAACTCCCTGAGACTCAATACTCGCCCTCCATTAAATCATAATAACTGTTTGGGATGACTAAAACTTTTTGGATTCGAAAATTTTAAATCGTATCCTCCCCGTAAAACATTGGTGCATTTTTTGCTTAAAGAAAGCTGGAAATTCTTCCCTTACTCGTCGTTTAAGCCAAATCAGGAGCAACTTCTATCGATCGTTTACAAGGCGGTCAACTCCCGTTCCCACGCAATTATCGATGGGGCTAGTGGTCTGGGAAAAACCGTGGGCTCCCTTGCAGGAGCACTTCAGGCAACCAAAGAGCAAGGTTTGGTAATTCTGTACGCTGCCCGGACCTACAAGGAGCTTGACAGGGTCATTGAAGAGCTCGAAGCTATAAACAGAAAGGAGCAAGTCACAGGGCTATCTATCCGCGGACGGTCGGAAATGTGCATCAACGAAGGAGTGTTGAGATTCTCAAATGATCCAAGGACTGTAATGGAGCTCTGCTCAGATTTAACACAGAGTGGCAAGTGTGCCTATTATGAGAATATGGAAAATGCCGGTACTATCAGGACCCTAATGGAGGACTTTCTACGCACTCCAACAGGGGCTTCCACGCTGATCTCTGAGTCCAGGAGGCTCGAAATCTGCCCATACGAGATGGCTAAGCTTCTGCTGCCTCATGTGGACGTGATCGCGCTTAATTATGCCTATTTATTTAGCAGTTCCATACGGGAAAACTTCATCAAAAAACTTGGGCGACCTCTATCCCAGCATGTACTGATCTTGGACGAAGCACACAACCTACCTGAGATTGTGAGCGATTTTGAGAGCGACCACCTTGCACTATCAACAATAAACTCCTCGATTGAAGAGGCAGAAAAGTACGGTAAGCCAACTGTTAAGAGGTTCTCAGACTCATTGCTGGAGCTGTTGAGTGAAATGGCAGAAGGCGAGCACATTGTCGATTTAAAGTCTGTCGTCAAAGACGCGCTACGCATGGCGCGCATTGACGAGGATCTGCTTTATTTTTTAGAAGAGATACATGCCTTCGGGGAGTCAATAAAATCCCTCCAGTTATCGAAGGGGAAAGTTCCGCGTTCCTACATACACCGATTGGGAGAGTTCTTCCTCAAAGGAGTCGAGACGTCTGGAAGGAGCGATTTTATACACCTGCTGACAAAAGAAGAGGATCTGCCCCTCAGGTTGGACATTATCGCTCTAGATCCGAGAACTTCTACCTCAGAAGTTCTCGACTCGGTGGCTGCCACAATATCTATGTCTGGGACGCTCGAGGATATGGAATCTTACCGTGCCGTTATGGGGCTACCTGAGAATACCATTAAGATGACGCTCCCTTCTCCCTTTACCGACGAGCAAGTTTTAGTCCTCTCCTGTAAGGGCGTCTCAACTCTTTACGAGAAGCGCTCGCCGGAGATCTACAAAAGGATGGTATCAAAGATCTCTGAGGTAGTCCGGTCAACGCCTGGCAATACTGGCATATTCTGCTCTTCCTACGAAGTCATGGACGGTCTTTTGGGGGCTGGTCTGCAAATGTCGATTACCAAGCCACTATTTGTGGAGAAGCAAAAGGCTAGATCTTTAGAACAAGATCGTCTGGTTGAGGAGTTTAAAAAGATGTCCAAACATGGGGGCGCGGTCCTTCTTGGCGTAATGGGTGGAAGGTTCAGCGAGGGGGAGGACTACCCTGGCGACGAGATGAACTCCGTTATAATCGTTGGCGTACCCTATCCAAAGCCTAGCGCGAGAGTGAGCGCACAGATAAAGTACTACGAGTCCCTCTTTCCAAATAAGGGAATGGAGTATGGTTACATTATCCCCGCTATGAGGAGAGCCTCTCAGGCCGCTGGCAGACCTTTCAGAAATCTTGATGATCGTGGCGTCATCGTATTTTTGGACTATCGCTTTTCGACAAAATACCTCAAAAGGTTTCTCCCTAACTGGATCTCCTCTAAACTCGTAACATTAGAGGACTCTGAAGGAGTGCTTGAAAAAATAGTTCTAGAATTCTATTCAAACCGCTCCAAGTACTGTCAAAGTCAAAAAAACAGCTAGTGATCTCGTTTATTTTATTCTAGATCTAAAATAGGGAACCCACATTATGCTCCCAATTTTTAGTAAGAGCGGCAACGTTGGTCGACCACTCTCAGCACTCTATCCAAAGCAAAATCAAGTCTTTGTAGAGCCAATTTTAAAAATTCATGAGGGGCGACCGACTGCCCCACTCAATGCAATTATCAGGGCAGATCTTGCGTCCTTCGGCAACCCCTTTATTCTGTACTTCGTTGGCAGCTCCATTCTGGCCTCATGGACAAACTCGACTTTTGCCCTCTCATCCCTTTTTATTTGAAGGATCGCTTTTTCTGGCACTGTCCCTTTTCCAATTCTAAAGACGATTGAATGTGTAGGGTAATCCTCCAGGATCTTTACAATCTCCCTTTCCA
>CAZZJY010000170.1:0-3383 GCA_964654895.1 uncultured Nitrososphaerota archaeon | reverse complement strand
CTTTCTTTGGTTTTTCCTCCGTTTTCTGCTGCGTCTGAGCAGACAAGGAGGTATTGCCTCTTGGGGTATTTGACCCCAATTTTTTAATATTTTTTTTGATATATGGTTTGCGTCTTGAACACATGAACTATCGGACTAACTCCTTGCATTTTGGGCAGGGGGTCCAATCCTTTGTAGGGTGAAGGCTTATGCGACCGGAAAAACAAAAGTCTCCCTATTTCAGTCGGATCGGTATCCCTAAATGGGCTAATTGACCAAATGGGCAACCTACCAATCTTCGGCGAGAAAGCCCGCCTCCACCAATTTTCATATCGGGCGCTGCCAATAACAGATTAATATCTCCTCCTCCATATCATTGGAGGGAGGATCCTATGGAGATAAAAGCCCTGGAGGAGTCGGTTAAGGAAATTCTGGAGGGTTACAATAAAAGACCCAAGGGTTGGCAATTCGTATCCGATCCTCTAGGCAACATCCTTGCACTCGGGCCAGAGGCGGGGTACAGGATAAAGCTGATGATGATAAACCCCAACGAGAGTCTTGGAGTTGGGGTAAAGATCCAGGATGTCGAACCACTAAGGAAGACAATTGGCGCGAGGTTCGACTCTGGCTTCAGACCTCTCGACCATGATCTTTCGAGAGCCCTTATCTCCGCAATCTCCGAAAAACGGGTGTCTGACTGGACAGTTTTCGAAAAGATCCTTAAGATAGATCCAGTTCCTACATATGAGCTCGGTAGGAAAGATCTTGGGGCCATACTTGGAGGCCCATTTCTAGCCCACCCAGACCTGAGGTCGATATCAAAATCCCAGCTCGAGCTCGATGCAAAGCTCTCGGCGGAGCTCGACAGACTCTTCAGGAGCAGGTACCCGCTCAGGGCTGGAATTTACAGGTGAAGGCAATTGAGTGGCCGGGAACCAGAGGTCTTTGGCACCACTCAAAAGGAGGAGGCAGATAAAAAAGCAAAGATAAGGCTATACAAGAGCTCATCCTGCACCCGCTGCCCGATAGCCAAATTCATTCTTCAGAGGGCCCTGTCCAGCAAGGGGCTATCCTACAGCGAGCTTGTCGAGGAGAAGGACGTTGACAAGGATCGGGACGCCATGGCTGAACTCCTCATGTACAACGCCATAAACACACCGCTCGTTCTGATAGGGGAAAGGATCTTGCGGGAGGAGGAAGCACTGAAGGAGAAGCTTGTGAAAGAAGCCATCGAGGAATGGCTCTCAAGTTGATCAGTGACTCGTATGAAGTGCAAAGATTGTGAGAAATGGTACGGCGCCGAGGATGACGACTATGGCCCATGCAGCCTGAAGCACGCAAGGGGTGACAAAAGGTTCATCACGCATGGTCTCCACGAGTGCGATGAGGTTGGGAATTTTGAAGATAAGAATGGCAAATCGAGAAGATTATGACCGCCTCCTAAGCCTCTCGCAAGAAGAGTGCTGGAACTACGAACTCAAAGACTTCCTGATCATGGAGCGCTCGGGCTGCTCAAAGACCCTCGTTGCAGACCATGGGGGGATAATCGGCATGATAACTCTATTCGACTACGGCGATATCGGGTGGATCTCAAACCTATTGGTTGAAAAGCGCTGGCGAAAAATCGGCATAGGGCGTTCTCTGCTGATGGAGGGGATCCGGATGCTCGGCAGAAAAAAGACTATTGCCCTGTTCTCTACCCAAGAGTCTTTGCCCTTCTACCTGAAGAACGGACTTGCAGTAGATAGGGACCTCTACTTCGTAAAATTCCTCGGGGGGCTCGAAGGCTCAGTGAAAAAAGGCGAGTGGAGCGAATCCATAGAGAGAATGGACAGGCTGTGCTTCGGCTATAGGAGAGGACGCCTCCTCAGGCTCCTTGCAGAATCTGGCTCAGTCGTGTATCCAAACGACGGGGAGGGGTTTGCCATCATCCGACCTGGCACTATGGAGAGTTCTGTGGGGCCTGTCATTTGTGATGATAACGACTTCCTTTACAGTGCAATGAGTTTGCTCGGAGTCGGCTCGACCGCAGTCACCCCTTACCCAAACCCGAGATTTGCCGAAATAATATTTAAGGCGACTCTCATGTATCTTGGTGATAAGCCCCAAATCGACTACAGTAAGGTGCAGGCCTTCGCAGGCTTAGAGTATGGGTGATCTGATGAAGATATTCAACACCAGGACAGGTTTAAAGGAAGACTTCATTCCCCAAGATCCATTCGAGGTAAAAGCCTACGTTTGCGGTCCCACGGTTTACGACCTATGCCATGTAGGTCATGCCCGCACTTACATAAACTTTGACGTCCTGAAGAGATACCTGACCTCACTCGGATACAGGGTCACACACGTCCAGAACTTCACTGACATAGATGAGAAGATCGATCAAAGAGCAAAGAAGGAGGCTCTTTCGCCCCGTGAGGTGGCAGAACGCTTCATAAGGGAATACTTCTTTGACATGGACTCCCTGAATGTGATGCGCGCCACGAAATACACGAAGGCATCGGAGTACGTCCCTAAGATCATAAAAATAACCGAACGGCTCTTGGAGCTCGGCTACGCGTACAGGTCTGGCAACACCATTTACTTCGACGTAGAGGCGGCGGGCGGATTCGGCGAGCTGGTGAAGGATCTGAAGGAAACAATAGTGGGTGAGATAAGGGTCCAGGGGAAGAGGGGGCCATTCGATTTCGTTCTTTGGAGGGTTACAGGCGAAGGTTTTGATAGCCCTTTTGGCAGAGGCGTTCCCGGCTGGCACACCGAATGTGTTGCAATGTCCATGGATACATTGGGGGAGACGCTGGACATCCACTGGGGCGGCAAGGACCTCATATACCCTCACCATGAGTGCGAGTCCCTGATTGCGAAAGCTCTCACAGGCAAGAGGTTCGTGAGGTACTGGGTCCACAATGACTTTGTCCTTATAGAAGGAGAGAAAATGTCAAAATCCTCAGGAGGCAAGGCATACATTCGCGAAATTCTGAAAAAATACCCCGCCGAAGTGCTGAGAACATGGATCCTCCGCTCCAACTACCGGACAAAGATAGAGTTCTCGGAAGAGTCGCTTGAGGAGGCTCTGGCCCTATACGAGAAGGTGCGCAAGGCCGCCGCCAGGTCAAGGGGCAAAGAAGAGATGGGACAGTGTGCCAAGGATTTTGCCGCAACATTCATGTCTGCCTTGGATGACGATCTCGAGACTGGGGAGGCGCTCTCGGCTGTGGAGGAGCTCTCTGATCTAGTCTTGGAAAGGAGAGTCGAAGGTGCCTGGCGAGTTTTCTCCTTGGTTGAGACCATACTTGGTATAAAGCTAAACGTCCATCGGTGAAAATGGATAATTTGTGATAGCGAGCCAAGGTGCGGTGCTTGAAGATAATATGTGACATTGCAGAAGTCCGCACTCAGCCTTG
>CAZZJY010000169.1:0-3378 GCA_964654895.1 uncultured Nitrososphaerota archaeon | reverse complement strand
GATGCCGCAATTATTTGCATCAGTAAAATCCTTGTACGCGATTCGGTAACAGCTCTCGATTTAGCATAATCGCATGTATCCTCCCGATGGGGGGCTCACACTGCATGGAGCTTTAAGCTTTACAATAAGTAGTGTTAGTTTGGTGTTGACAAAGAAAAGTACGGAACCAAATACTATACAAAAATGAGATAAATATAGTCCACTAAATGTTACGTCTGATTGAAAAAAATGCTAACACCAAAAGCTGATGAGGACTACCTTCACACACCATCCCAAAGCCCGGACTGGCGGGAGAGCTACTACTTCAACTTCGTTGACGCCAAAAGCGGCATATCTTCGTTCTCAACCATAGGTCTCCTCCCGAACCTGGGGCGGCGAGAATTCGTTTTTGCTCTATTCTACGGCGATCTTCAGAAAATCTACTACAACGAGGTATCTGGGCGGTTCGACTGGGACCTTTCATCGCTCTCAGATGGGCACCTATCATACGAATTGATAGAGCCGATGAGCCTGTGGCGGATAAGCTTCTCGGACAGGGATTTGGATGCCGAGCTGCTATGGAAGGCACGCCTCTCTCCTTGCTCGTTTGGGAAAGGCAGTGGCACATCGTGGGCTGAGCACTTCGAACAGTCAGGGATCATCTCCGGAGCCGTCCGCCTCCCAGATGGTAAAATTGTCATAATTAACGGGCTCAGTCAAAGGGACAAGAGCTGGGGGTCCAGGAAATGGCACATTGACAGCTGGTTCGCCCTCCACGCCCAATTCGACCAGATCTCAATAGGCCTGAGGAGGGATGTTGTCGAGGGCAAAACTTTTGTATCAGGTGCCGTGCTATCCGAAGGACCACCTGACCCTATCTCTAGTGTGGAAGTTAAGGTCGAGGACGTGAACGCCCACGGCGCTCCTATCAAGGCTAAAACCAAAATCACCACGGCGAAAGGGAGTACTTACAGCCTTTCATCATCACTGATTTCGCCAAGAAGCTATGCCAAATTTTCGCGTAACTTCCCTGGCGGTGTCACGGAGCTGTTCGAAGGTATGGTATTCCATCGCTGTGAAGAACTAGGTCAGACGGGCACAGGTCTTTTGGAATGGCTATGTACGAAAAGTAACTCAAAATGATTTTTTGAAAAAATAGAATCGCAAACTTTTCGTAGTGTAAAAATATAATTACGTTTTCGCAGCCTGTGTTGGGACCTGCTGGGGCTTCTTGTAATGCTGCACCATATTCTTCCTCGAGGTGTCTGCGAGCTCGAAGTTATTGGTCATGGTTATAGCCTTCCTGGGACAGGCGTCCGCACACTCAGCGCAGAATATGCACCTGTCCAAGTGGTACTCGATCCCGGCGTCTGGACCCTTAGGGATCATTTTTATCGCTGCCGTGGGACACGCATTCTGGCAGAGGACGCAGAGTATGCACTTCTCCATGTCCCATACAGGCCTCCCCCTCAGCCCCGGGGGCACTATTCCTGGCTCGAACGGATACTTCACCGTTGCCGGCTTTCTGAAGATCTGCCTTGCCGCCTCCCTGAAGAGACTCACACGATCACCCTCCAATCCCGAACTGTACGAGGAGTATCTGGACTATCATCAATGGAAGCAAGTATGTCCACATGCCCGAGGTCATCTGGTCGATCCTGAACCTGGCAAATATCGCCCTCACGAACGAGATCAGGAGTAATACGATTATGCTCTTCAGGATGAGGACAACCACGGGCGGTATAAAGAAGAGGGGTTGTGCACCGCCGAGGTAGAGGGAAGCCACAAGTGCGGAAGCCATCACTAGCTCTAGGTCCTTTCCGAGCCTGAAGAGGGCCAGCCTCCTCCCCCCATACTCCGTCAGCCAACCCGCAACTATCTCAGTCTCAGCCTCGGGGATGTCAAACGGGACGAGCTCGAGCTCTGCTAGGAGGCTGATCAGGACGACTGCAAAGCCTATGGGCTGGAGCCAAAGGAACCAAGAGGAGTTTGCTGCCTGCCACTGGGCTATCTTCGTCAGAGAAAGAGAGTGCGCGCTTATCGCGGGTCCTATCAGCGCCAGCCCAAAGGGTATCTCGTAGCTCAGCATCTGCAGTGCAGACCTGATGCTCCCGATCCTGCTGAAGCTACCCGCCGAGCTCCACCCGGCGAGGAAAACCGTCAAGGTTATCAGCGCCGAAATGAACATCAGGAAGATCACGTCGCCCTCGAAGGCTATGAGCGCGCTCCCAGTTATCGGTATCACGAATAGGGCGATCAGCGGAAGGGTTGCGTAAACGATCGGTATAACTGAGAAGATGGGCCTCTCACAACTGGCCGGGACTATGTCCTCCTTGGAGAGCAGCTTTATGAAGTCTGCGACTGGCTGGAGAATGCCGGACCTTCCAGTGTAGAGGGGTCCTATCCTGTTCTGGACCCTCGCGAAGAACTTCCTGTCTATCCACTCGTATAGGAAGGCGAGCCCGAAGAGGAATGCCATCCCTGGATAGATAAAGACTCCCATAATCTCGTGTAGGACCACCTTGCTCCACCCCCTTCTTTATCAAGCCTTCTTGATTGTTACTGTCATGCGGTCCATGCAAGAGAAGCAGGGGTCTATCCCTGCCAGAATCATCGGGATGTCCGCAACATGTGCCCCGATGAGCGTCTGGCACACGGATGCCAGGTTGCCTAGGGTTGGGGCGCGGACCTTGTACCGCTCCGGCCTGGCGGTTCCATTTGATCTTGCGTAGTGTATCACCTCGCCCCTTGGCGCCTCGACCCTCCCGACCGACTCATTGGGAGCTATCGTCCTCGGAGGGGGCACCCTTACCTTCCCCTCTGGGAGGTGGTCCAGCGCGTACCTGATTATGTTGGCGCTTTCGATCATCTCCTCGCACCTGACGATAGTCCTGGCATAAACGTCGCACCCGTCGTGAGTAATCACGTTGAAGGGTATCTCCCCATATGCCAAGTACGGGTCATCAGCCCTCACGTCGCTCTTTATTCCGCTTGCCCTTAGGGTCGGACCTACGGCGCAGAGCGAGATGGCATCCCTCGGCTTGAGTATCCCGACGCCTTTTGTCCTCTTCAGGAATGTCTGCTCGGTCTCAAGGACCTTCATGTACTCCTTCACGTTCCCCTCAAACTTGTCCATGAACTTCTTGATCTTGTTCGCCTGCTCGCTTGTTATGTCCCTGCGGACCCCTCCTATGGTGTTGATAGCGTGCGTGACCCTGTTGCCCGAGATCTCCTCCATCAGGTCCATTATCATCTCTCTGTCGCGCCAGAGGGACATGAAGAGGGGGGCAAAGCCGGCCTCATGGGGTGCTATCCCCCCCCCGAGGGGGGGGCTGGGGGGGGGGCCCCAGTCTGCCCCTTTTAGCCTGATGTATTCCCCCCCTCGCCGCCCCCTCCCCC
>CAZZJY010000168.1:0-8282 GCA_964654895.1 uncultured Nitrososphaerota archaeon | reverse complement strand
ACCTGGGTTGTAAATTTTTACCCCTTTTTTCTCGACCCATTTGCCACTTTTTGGATGCCTCCCTGGGTGATTTGTCTTTTACCGACCTTCCAAGGGACAGAGCAGTCTGTCAGGATGAAGATGCCCCTGACTGGAAAAGACGATGCGGCGGCTTGGGGCGCTTATTTACGCTAGGCAGGAGGCAGGTCCAAAATTGGTAAGAAAAAAGCCGATGAAGTATAGGAGCCTGGAGCCAAACCCTCCAGTTTGAGTGAAGGATCCCAACGTTATCTTCAGAATTATTTGGTTCGAAAGGCTTCGAAGCCTGGGTAATTCGCCTCTGGACCCAACATCTCCTCTATTCGTATCAGCTGGTTGTACTTGGCGACTCGCTCGCCTCTCGCTGGGGCACCAGTCTTTATCTTCCCGGCTCCGAGCGCCACTGCGATGTCTGCGATATAGTTGTCCTCAGTCTCCCCTGACCTGTGGCTGACCACTACACCGTAGTTGTTGCTGAAGGCGTAATTCGCCACATCGAGAGCCTCTGTGAGCGTGCCGATCTGGTTGACCTTGAGCAGTATGGCGTTCGCAGCCCCCATCTCCACACCCTTTCGGAACCTCTTGATGTTTGTGACGAATATGTCGTCCCCGACCACCTGAACCTTTTTGCCCAGTTTTTTGGTTATCTCAACAAATGAGTCGTAGTCTTCCTCGTGAAACGGATCCTCCAGGAGTATGATGGGAAAGTCTGAGGCCAGCTCTGAGTAGAAGTCGGTGAGCTCCCCAGGGGAGAGTTCTTCTCCGTCTATCAGGTAGGAGCCCTCGCTGTAGAAACTCGTGGCTGCCGCGTCGATGCCCAGCCTCACTTCCTTTTTTGAGTACCCCAACTGATTCATTGAGACCTCAATGGCGTCGAGTGCCTCTCTCGTGCTTGACAGCGGGGGCGCGAAGCCTCCTTCGTCGCCTATGTTGACGGCAAATGGACCGTAGCGGTTTCTCAGGTGCTTCTTCAGCTGCTGGTAAATTTCGCAGCCAACCCTGATAGCCTCTTTGAAGGATGGTACCCCGCCTGGGATTATCATGAATTCCTGTATTGATAGGTTGCCACCGGCGTGTTTCCCGCCGTTTATTATGTTCATAAGCGGCACGGGGATGATCGACGAGGAGAGGTTCAAGTGTCTGAATAGGGGGAGACCAGAGGTGTTGGCCGCCGCCTTGGCAACGGCGAGTGAGACAGCCAAGATCGCGTTTGCGCCCAGCCTGGATTTGTTCTCGGTGCCATCCATCGATATCATCTTCTCGTCTATCTCCCTCTGGTTGCGGGAGTCCATGCCAACAATCGCAGGGGCTATGACCTCGTTTACGTTCTTGCAGGCTTTGAGGACGCCCTTTCCCATATACCTCTTGTTGCCGTCCCTGAGCTCAAGGGCCTCGTGAGCCCCGGTCGAAGCGCCCGAAGGGACAGAAGCCCTTCCGAAGCCGCTACCTGTGAACACGTCCGCCTCGACAGTCGGGTTTCCGCGGGAGTCTATTACCTCCCTGGCAATGATCTTTTTTATTGTGAAATCCGCCATGGAGAATCACTCCAGTTCGTAGTGTTTGAGCTGTTCTAATACGTACTCCCTGATAAGTTTAGGGGGCTTGAGTTCGCCCACAACCTTGCCGTTCTCGATGTACTTTTTCAGCATTGGCGAGGTTTCAGCACCGCACAACGGGCACTTTGGTGGTTCGGAGTCGAATAGCGTGACCTGCCAAGTGTAGCAGCGCTCACAGCGCCACGCCTGCTTCCTGCCACTGAACTTGCCCCTCTTTGACAGTGGTTTGCCCTCAACCTCCACGATGTCCATGGAAAAGTCTATGGTAGGTGCGTTTGAGACTGATGTCCCCACACCAAAACCGTCGACTGGACCCTCTGCAAGCCTCCTGACCGAATTCTCGTCTAGACCACCTGAAACGTATATCTTGACGTGTTTGAACCCCCTGACGTCCAGTTCCCAGCGCACCTCCCTCACGATGTCCAGGAAGTCGCCACGCCTGGATCCGGGGGTGTCCAGGCGGACCCCGCTGAGACGATCTCTGAGGGTCTCGGCAGCGAGTATCGACTCGAACTTCTCGTCGTAGAGGGTATCCACCAAGGCGATCCTGGGCACTGAGGGCTCGACGACTTCGTCAAAAGCCTTCCAGGCAGAGGTCTGATCCCCAAAAATGAGTATCAGGGGGTGTGGCATTGTGCCTGAGGGCGTTATCCCGATGAGTTTTGCCCCCAGCACCCCAGAGACTCCGTCGAACCCACCGATGTAGGCTGCCCGGTCGAGCATAGGTGCGAGGGCGGGGTGCATCCGCCTTATACCGAATGCGAATACCTCCTTACCCTTGGCAGCTTTCTTGACCCTCGCAGCGGCGGTTGCGACTCCAGAGGCCTGGCAGAGGAGACCAACGGTGGCGGTCTCCACACTGACGAATGAGCCGTAATAGCCCTCGATCGACATCTGCGGGACCCTGAATCCGTTTAGGTCTTTGGTGGGGAATATAGTCCCCTCAGGCATCGCGTATAAGTCTACTGGAAAGCCCTCGTAGAGGGCTATAACCTCCTCCAGACCGCAGAATACTCCCCATCTCCAGTTCTCCGGGAGCTTGCCAACTGTGACCTCGGCAACGACTTTTTTGTCCACGCCTTTACTCTCGATAATCCTCTTAGTCCGAAGATAGTATATGTCAGAAGACTGCCCTGATCTGATTTCATCCTCGGTGGCGATATGAAAATGGCGCATTGTGATCACTTGTGAAGAATTATCTAAGCGCCCTTAAATATAATTCTTGAGCCGGGGCAATGGTTCGGTTGATATATAAGCCTCCCGCTCCCTAAAGGCGGGCTTGATTTTACAAAAATTTTTACCACGACACAAAAAGGGTTGGCATTGAAAACAAGACCACTATAATGTCGATTTTAAATTTATATTCTAGTACTCATCTATGGAAAGTTGTTTTGATGTCTTTTTTGATTTCATAAGCGACCATTCCTCCTTGGAGACTGTCCCGCCCACTTGCTCTTTTATCAGCCTGGCGGTTTCGTGGCCAATCTGGGGGACCTTTATGAGGTCCAGTGGAGACGCTGCCCGGAGGTCCTCTAGGGTTTTGAAGCCAGCGGAGTATAACGCCCTAGCTCTGACCCTGCCAACGCCCCTCAGAGAGACCAGCGGGAGGAGCTCCTCCTTGACGCCGTTCTCGATGCGGAGGTAAAGGTTTCTCAGCGGGGCGATGGACTCGGTGAAACCGAAGAGCTTTGCGAGCTCGTGTGCCGAGTGTATCAGCCACCTCGCCGATTCGACAAAGGAGTAAATGTCGCCGGACCCAACGTCAAACCTCTCAACGATGCTGTCCTCCGGGGACTCCTCGATCCAGTCCTTCAGCAGGAGGGCGGTCTTGACCTCCTCCAGGAGGGACTCGTATTCTGGGTCGTCCTCATCTGGCAAATCGAAGAGGAAGAGATCAGAGTTCGACTCGAGGAAGGAGGCCAGGGGCTCGATCTCCCTTTTCCTGATGTAGAGCTTTGGCATGTCGGGCGTGTGGCATATGAGGGTCAGGTAGCTTATTGGGGGGAGCCCAGATCTGCGGAGTTTCAGGGCGTCCCTCATTATCACGGCGGAGACTGGATCAATGTAGAGCTCTGCGACCCTCGCCCCGAATCTGGTGGGGACGAGATGGCGACCCTGACGCTCCACCAAGGCCTCCTCCGTGAGCATCTCGAGGCATTCTGCGACCTTCTTCTTGAAGGAGTGAAGGCCGTACTGGTGGGCGAAGAGGGTCCTGCCGAAGAAGTCGAAGAGGTCCTCCTTGCTGCGTGCCAGTCCTGTGGTTATGGTTGCCAGCACGTGGGACCTCAGCGAGGAGGCGACTCCGAGTTTGGACCAGATCTTCTCAGGCTCGGACAGGACATACTCCTCCAAGAGAAAGTCCCGCTCCGACTCGCTCCTCGCCAACAATATCGCCTCCCCCTCCTTGTCATATCTAGGCCTGCCAGCCCTGCCGGCCATTTGCTTTTCCTCTAGCACGGGGATGTTAGTTTGTCCATACCCAGGCTCGAACCGCCTGTATTCGTAGATTAGCACTCGCCTTGCCGGGAGGTTCACCCCTGCGGCTAGTGTTGGGGTGGCGCATATGCACTTTAGCAGAAATGAGCGGAACGCCTCCTCCACCGCCTTCCGCTGTTCGTACGTGAGACCGGCGTGGTGAAAAGCCACGCCGTGGGAGACAGCCTTGGAGAGCATCTCTGAGATCCTAGTCCGCTCACCCATACGGAGAATTGTGGAGGAGAGTTCCAGCAGGCGTCTCTCATCCCTTCTCTTGAGGAGGCGCCGGACTGGTTCTGAGAGGCGCCTGGCGAGGGAGACTGCCGAGAGCCTACTTCCAGTGAATATGAGCATCTGACCGCCCGACTTGATAACGTCTACGGTGAGGAGCGTGACCGGGTCTTTGTCCGACCCGTCTACCCGGACGACGCTCCCGTCTTTAAAGACCACGGAGTCACGAAAGCACACGCCCTCCTTGAGGGGTACAGGTCTCCAATCGCTCGTCACGAGGGATGCCTCCAGCCACTCAGCGATCTCGGCGGCGTTCTTTATGGTTGCGCTGAGGGCGAGAAACTGTGCGTTAGGATTGGTAATCCTCAAAGTGGTGAGCAGCGCCTCCAGCGTCGGGCCCCTCGATGCCTCCCCTAGGAGATGGACTTCGTCGGCTACGATTAGCGAAACCCTGTCTATCCACTGCGGTCTATGTCTTATGATGGAGTCCGCCTTCTCATTTGTGGCGATTATGAGGTCATATCTCGCGAGAGAAGGGTCCACAGTGTCAAAGTCCCCAGTGGAGAGTGCAACCCTTATCCCGAGGTCCTCAAGGGTCCTGAATTCCTCGTACTTCTCGCTGGCCAGGGCCTTCAGCGGGACCAAGTAGAGGACTTTCCCACGCCGCTCGAGGATGTGCTTTATTGCGCATAGTTCGGCGACCAAGGTCTTACCCGAGGCTGTCGGAACCGATAGAACTAAGTTTTTTCCTTCCAGAACCCCTGCTCTGATGGCCTCCTCCTGAGGGGGGTAGAGTTCCTCAATGCCCGTTTTGAGGAGCGCTTTCTTTGCGGTTTCGGGTATTGGAAGATCCTCGACTCTAATTTTCGGCCCTCCGTTAGGCCTTCTTTATGTACCCTGGCTTTGCCTCGTAGATTATGCCCTCGTTTGTCCACTTTGCAAGGGCGTTCTCCACGAAACTCCTGTTGAAGCCTTCCACTTCGGCTCTGGATATGAAGGACTCCCTCTTTATCGGACCCATCTCGTTCTCCCTTTCCATAGCCATCAGGAGGTCGAAGAGGGCGGCCAGCTTGTCGCTCGCAGATTTTGGCCTGCCGACCATAATGGTGTCTATGTCGACCTTGCCTGTGGTCCTGTCTATGCCGACCTGCATGAGGTAGGACTTCATGAGCTTGGTCACCGGCTCGACGTCCTCCTCGGTCACCTCCTCCTTGAGCGCCAGCTTTGCACGCGCCTCGGCAAGCCTGATGACCGCCTCGAGCTGCCTCATGGTTATCGGGACGGGCGAGTCGGCGCCCTCGCCCTTGCTCCTCATCTCCAAGAAGAACTCCTCAATCTTCTTGCTGGCGCCAGGGCTAAGCCTGGGGTTGGCATTCTTCCGTACATAGTAGAAGTACTTCTTTAGTAGGAGAGGGTCTATTGTGGGAAGTTTTCCGGAAGCTACCCCCTGGTGGAGCGCCAGTATGTGCTCGGTCATGGCCCTGTCCCTGGCCTCTTCTGGGCGGTCTATCAAGACGAATATCAGGTCAAATCTCGAGATTATTGTTACGGGGAGTTCGGATATGTTCTCTGAGATGGAGCGTTGTGGTACGTACCGACCGAAGGTCGGGTTGGCGGCCGCGAGTATGCTGGTCCGCGCGTTTAGTTGGACTACTATACCAGCCTTTGCTATGCTGATGGTTTGCTGTTCCATCGCCTCGTGTATCGCAGACCTGTCCTCTGGGCGCATCTTGTCGATCTCGTCTATGCATGCCACCCCTTTGTCGGCAATGACCAAGGCTCCAGCCTCGAGGAAGAACTCGTTGGTGTTCTTGTCCCTTATAACCGTGGCAGTGAGCCCTGCAGCCGTTGAGCCCTTGCCGGAGGTGTAGATCCCCCTCGGCGCGACCTTGGCTATGTACTGAAGGAGCTGTGACTTCGCTGTGCCGGGGTCGCCGACGAGGAGTATGTTGATGTCACCCCTGATCTTTATCCCATCGGGCATTACCTTTGTCACTCCGCCGACAAGCTGGTAAGCGATCGCCTCCTTGATCTCCTCGTACCCGTATATGGAGGGGGCTATTGATGAGAAGATCTTCTGGTAGAGGAGGGGGTCCTTTGAGAGCTCCTTTATGGCCCTCTCGTCCTCCGGGGAGATCTGGATCTCTTCAGTGCCCTTCTCAGATATCTCGATGTAGTTCGCGTCTATTCCGGTTGAGAATGTTGCCAGCCTGAACCCCTTCGACGTGAACTCCTGCTTCGCTTGGAGTATGCCCACGACGTAGACCCTGTCGCCGGGGCGGGTCACGTCTACGATATCCCCCTGGAGTACGCACTCTATGGACCTGGGGAGCTGCCCGGGCGGGAGCTCCTCAGGGCGCTCCTGGAGCTGTATCATCTGCCAGTCCACGAAGGTAGACTCCTCGGGTATCAGCCTGAAGAAGCCCTTTCTGGCGCAGTCTGGATTCGTGCACTGGGGGGGCATTACGAGCACTGTGCCCGTCTGCTCCATCTTCATCTTCTCCCCGCATTTGGGGCACTGGAAGACCGCTACCTTGAGGAGTTGTTTTATGATGGATGCCCTGGTGATTATCCCCTCGACCATTATGAGCTTGCCCATGAATGAGGACTTGAGGGCGCGGAGGGGTATTACCTCGTCCAGCCTCCTGAACCGTGCCTTGAACTCCTTTACCTTGGCGGCGTAGTCCATATTCTCCGCGCGCATGGCGTCGGATATTGCCAGGTTAGCCTTGGGGAGCACGGAGGCTGGCTTCTCTTTCAACTCAATCGCCAAGTCTGGGTCGTAGGATATCAGATCGTCAAAGTCTATTACCAGAGAGGTCCTCCCGGAGGAGGCCATCTGGGCGATGGCGTCCCGGTACTTGAATGCGCCCTTCTTGTCCTGAAATGACTTCAGGAAGTTGACAAAGCGCTCCCTGTAGTCCATTGTTTCTTGGATCAGCTCCATGTCAGCTCATCCCTTCTGAAAGTATCCTCTGCCTCCACTCCTCTATCTCCGAGCGGAGCGAGTTAAAAAGCGCCAGCTCCTCAGGCTCCAGCACCTCTATGGATGGTTTTGACGGGACCCTCTCAAAGGACAGCCGGAGTATCTTCTGGAGACGGCAGTTTAAGAGGTCTAGCGCCTTAATGGAGACCTGCCTCTGCTCGGTTAGAGCGGCGTGGGTTGGGTTTTTCTTGATGTTCTCGTTCAGAGACCTGAGGAGCTCCCTCAGCCTGGGGTAAAAGTTTTGGGGGAGTTTCGACAGGGACTCGGATCTCTCCTCCTTCCAGGAGAGCTTAATGATGTCGTTGGACTTGAGCTGCAGGTCCTCCTTCCCCTTGATCTTTACGTAGCCCTCCTCCTCTAGGACTCTTGCAGCCCAGAGCGGGATCTTCAGCTCGGACCCCTCAACTGGGGACCCCATATCCTCCCCACCAATCTTCAGCTGTGGCAGGGGCTTCTGGAAGACTACCTCAACAAGTCCCTCCTCATACAGGAACTGTGAGAACTTTATCTCATCAGGAGGTCTGGGGGGCATACTAATACCTCTCTCCTGCCGGGGATTATAATCATTTGGTAGACCTCAAGACCTTGAGCGAGTTGTACGCCGGGACGGAGACTATTATGCCCACGAGGACCTGCCCGATGTTGAACGGGACCTCGGCTATAGCGACGTAGCCCAAAACGAACTGCTCGTAGAGGTAGTAGCCCAAGACCATCAGGCTGCCTGAGATTGAACAGGACAGGACGAGCCACCCTACCTCCGGGCGTACCAAGAAGGAGATGACAATCAGTGCGACAAAAGATGTGACGGCAATCCCGGCCCAGAACAGTTCGGTTAGGGCTATACTCAGGGTTGAGGAAAAACCTGGGAGACCTATTGAGAGTTCGGATGACCCAACATAGTAGCTCCTCCCAATGATAAAGATGGACGCTGACAGGATCATGGCCACACCCGTTGAGATGAGGCGCCCGCTCCTGCTTGAGAGGGTCGGAGCCCTCTTTGTTAGTACTCCCAGGAC
>CAZZJY010000167.1:0-5976 GCA_964654895.1 uncultured Nitrososphaerota archaeon | reverse complement strand
CTCATGGAAAAAAAAGAGAAGGAATACAAAGATCTTGTGTCAAGACTCCGTCAAATTGGATTTGATGAGGAGATAAAGGAGGGCGAGAGAATTTTCCAGAAATATGGTGTCCCAGGGTTGGTAGCTTCGGCGTTTGCAAGGTGCAGGTTGCTTAAGTTGAGAAAATTTTTGGAGAGCTCGAAGGAAGGGCGTTCAGCCTCAGAAGTTCTTGGAGAGTACATTGGACTGAAAGTTGACGAATTCAACCTAACTACTATAATAAGGGGCATTAAAAATGACATAAGAAGAGACGCCCTAGAGGAGCTCCTTATACCCGATGGAAGGCGCTTCGATTATAGACTCCTAAAGGAGGCGGTCAAAGCACCTGACGTAGAGAAGGCGGTCATAGCCCTGGGGTGTGGCGCATATCAGGAAGATTTAAGGTCCCTAGAGAGAGAGCTGGAGCGGGAGTTGAGGGCGGTTTTGACTAGGGCATACTACGGTGGATACACAAACCTAGCTGCCGTGATCGGTTATCTGGAGCTCAAAAAAGCTGAAGTTTTGAATATAGTCAGAATAGCCAACTGCATAAGCAGAGGGATCGAGTCGAAAAGGATCGTATCAGAGTTTCTCTTTTGAATCTTTTGAGAACCTATCTTTTAACGATGGGCACTCCAAATGTTAGTCTAAAGGGCGAAAATCTGATGCCGCCATCCTCGTAGAATTTGCTGAACCACTCGTAGAAGTGGAGCCTCAGGTCCTGTGCCAAGACCAAAATTCCCTCTAGTAACACCACAAAGACGTTGCCAAGGGCGGCCATTATGGCAGAGAAAACCATTCCCACCATTCCCCCGCCAGCTATGGCACCAAGGCTGTAAAATACAGCGGTCAGTTGGATGTGGGCCATCACCATGGCGAAGATCCTCAGGTATGATACTGTATTCGAGACAAAGCGGATCATGGTATCAAACACTTCGAATCCAATTTCTCCAAAAACAGACAGAAACTCCTTCCTGCCGTGTTTTATGAGTGCCCATATGGGTTTGCCGACTAGCATAAAGATTGCTGGACCGAGTATGTAGAAAATTGGTCCGGCGAACCACTGGTTTATGTTAAGGCCGAAATTGAAGACAACATACATGAAAAGGAGGTACAAGAAGAGTTTTGGCATATTGACTAGGAACGCGTCTGCCCTCTTTTTTTGTATCAAGTTGTTGATCACAAGAAGGGCTAGGCCCAAAGAGATCTGGGCTACACCTATGTAAAGTGAGAATTTGAAAAGGGACATCAGGTCTTCCCCCGGAGAAAATACGGTGTGGTACCCTATGTGTTTTCCAAAGGCTTCGCCATAGAGTGCAGCACCGACAATCGCGCCAGCAATCCCACATATCATTAAGAATGTGCCGACCTTAGATAGGGATTTGGTGTATTTGTAGAAGATAAAGCCAAGAGCAGCCAGCATCAAACCATGACCTAGGTCTCCAAACATGAGACCAAAGAAGAGGGGAAAAGTGATTGCTAGAATTGGCGTCGGGTTCAATTCGGTATAGGACGGTACGCCGTAGAGGTTTGTGATGCTTTCAAATAATTTAAAGAACCTCGGATACCTGAACATGACCGGTACCTGTGGGGACGAGTGCTCCTCTTTTGAAAAGAAGACTATACGTCCATTGAGACGTGCTTGGAGGTCACTAATTAAGGATGGCAAGTTCCTGCTGGGAACATACCCTTCCAGAATCATCCATCGCTTCTCGAAAGTGGCACCTTCTCTTATTGTAATTAAGGAATTTGCATCGGACAAAAGCCCCTTGAGATAAAGCAGTTTAGGTAATGAAGCCATAAAGGAGCGCCGAAATTCTTCGTTCTTCAAAGATAGCTCCTTGAGTTTTTTTTCAGCGGATTCGATGACCTTTGGCATTTCATTCAAGTTGCCAGGCATACCATCCAAGACAGGCATTTCCGCGTAGCCAGCCTCTTCTGCTGCACGTCTTATTTTATCCAAATCTTCCTTGAGAAAAATCACTAAAACCATTGCAGGTTTCGAGGTGACGGTCAATACCAAAGATGGGTGTGGGAGTAATAAAGAGAGGGGGGTGGGGCGGGGCTCCCTCTGGTACAAGGTTAGAAAAGAAACTCTTTTAAGAGCGGGGAATGCCTCGAGGGATAATGTTTTTTTTAAGCTCTCAATAAATGGAGACCAAAGGCTGATGAAGGATTTCAACTTCTCCTCGGTTTTTATAGAGAGATCAATTTCTTTAGTCCTGTTTTCATAACTGTTGACTTCTTTTTCCAAAGTTTCTAGAAAGGAGGGCCAGTCATGTGCTTCCAACGAAAAAACTTGTGGAGAGGGTAGTTCGGACACTCCGGAGATCGCCCTAGACTGCTCGATCAGGGCATCAATTCGATTCATTAGGGCAGAGGCCCTGCTCAAAACCTCGGATGTCGCTTCACCACTTTTTATAGTTATGTGGAAGGCACCTTGCTTGTTTAGAGAATCCAGTACCTCTTCTGTGTCACTTTTTAAGAAAAGTAAGGTAGTCTTCGACATCCGCTCTGGGCGCAACATCAAAGACACCCAGATTATGCGGGAATTCTCAACCACAACAGCACCGCTATCACAAGGCCGTATATTGCGACCGCCTCGCAGAGCGTCACCACTAAGAAGGCTTTGAAGAATGTTTCGGGCTTTTCTGCCAAGGCTGCAATAGCTGCAGAACCGCTCTTTGCCAAAGCATAGCCTGCGGCTATGCCGCAAAGACCGACCGCTAGGGCAGAGCTCAGCGCTAGCATAGAAACGTCCTGGCTGGCTGTTGATGTGACCTCAGCCGAGGCTGTTTGCGATGCTGCTGCTCTAACCACGACCCCTGCGACTGAGATCATGATGATTGTAGCAACCAAAACCGACGCCCAAAAGAACTGGACTCTTTTCTTTGGTGGAAGGGTGCTAAGTTTCAAGGAGACACACCAACCTCCTATTTGAACCTTACTTATTTATAAAACTTCCTTATATATTTCTTCCTTCTTCTCTTCAATTCTTTTTGATAGCTTAATGAGAGATTCATTAATCTCTTTTTTAATTTCAGACCTTTTGGACTCGTACATAAACTTTATTCGCTCAACGAACTCATCACCCATATGCCACCACCTGCCTTGCTTTCTTTTCCAGTAGAGTCTTCACTTTTTTCACTCTCACGAATTCTTCCCGGTCTCTCTCCTCCAATATCGCAGAGATCATTGACACCATACTCTGGTATCTCGGAATTAAAAACTGTTCAAGGGCATTTATCCTGTGCTGGGTTTTCTTGACTTCCTCGACGAGCCTTATTAGTGCGCTCTCCAGCTCGGCTAGTCTGACCAATAGAGGCAATATCTCGCCAAACTTTTCAACAAACTGGTCCAATAGAATTGTGGGTTTTGATATCCCGTAGCTCACCGGATTGACTTTTTTTGAGATTTCCAACGAAGGTACAGAGACGCCCATGATCTTCTTCTTAGAGACCACTAAATCGTTAACAAATCGAGGACTTCTGCTTATCAAGCTCATCTCCCTTGTTCCAACAACCACACTTGCGGCGTCTAGCAACTCGTAGGCCTCCCGCAACTGCTCATTTACTTGAGACCTGAGCTTTGTAGCCTCGCCTATCCTCCTGTTCACTTCTAAGAGGAGGATCTCGCGCTTCTCCTCCAACAGGTCATGTGCCCTTCTGAGAAAGGCGAGGGTCCTTTTGAACCTTATAAGGTTCATCTTTGAGGGCGCTACCCTCATGGACAAGGGAGTTCACGACCTTTTGTAGTACATCTTTATGAATCGATCTGGTATTCTCGTGAGCTCGGACTCCGGCAGAAGCGAGAGCTGCTCCCATGCAAGTGCTAGGGTTGTCTCAAGGCTCCTGTTCTCGTCAACTCCCTGGCTCAGGAATCTGCGCTCAAAGCTGTCTCCGAAGCGTAGGTAAGCTCGGTCTCTTTCAGTCAGACCCTCTTCACCTATTATTGCACTCAGCGACCTTAGCTCCTGAGCCCTTGCGTAGGCCGAGTAAAGTTGGCTGGCGACTGGACCGTGATCCTCGCGCGTCTTTCCTTTGCCAATGCCGTCTTTCATCAACCTTGACAAGCTGGGCAGGATGTTTATCGGTGGATAAATGCCCCGCCTGTGCAGATCCCTGTCCAAAACGATCTGCCCCTCGGTGATGTATCCGGTCAAGTCGGGAATTGGGTGGGTGATGTCGTCGTTCGGCATAGTTAGCACTGGCATCTGAGTTATGCTGCCTTTCTTGCCTTTGATTCTGCCGGCGCGCTCGTATATTGATGCTAAGTCGCTGTACATGTAACCTGGGTATCCTTTCCTGCTGGGGACCTCCTCCCTAGCAGCACTTATCTCCCGGAGCGCCTCCGCGTAGTTTGTCATGTCCGTCAAGATAACCAGCACGTGCATGTCTTGCTCAAACGCAAGGTACTCTGCCAGCGTGAGTGCGCTCCTAGGGGTGACCAAACGCTCCACCGGCGGGTCGTCAGCCAAGTTTAGGAAGATTGCAGAGTTCTTGAGAGCGCCAGACTCTTCGAAGCTCCTTTTGAAGAAGGCAGCCTCATCGTGCTTAATGCCCATGGCAACAAAAACTACTGCAAAACCCACTTCTTCCCCAACAATCGTTGCCTGTCTGGCAATTTGAGTTGCGAGGAGGTTGTGGGGCAGACCAGAACCTGAGAATATGGGAAGTTTCTGCCCTCTCACCAGCGTGTCCATGCCATCGATGGCAGAGATTCCCGTCTGTATGAACTGCGTCGGGTAGTCCCTTGAGAAGGGGTTAATTGGAAGACCGTTCACATCCCTGTACTCTTCTGTGAATGGGGCGGGTCCGCCATCTATGGGCTCCCCGAGTCCATTGAAGACTCTACCTAACATTTCAGTCGAGAGCGGTATGGTGAGGGGCTTGCCAAGGAAACGGACCGAAGTGGATGTTGTGGACAAACCGGTCGTCCCCTCGAAGACCTCAACCGCAGCCACCCCCCTGTTTATCTCGAGAACCCTACCCCTCCTCAGACCTCCCTCTGCATCCCTCACTTCCACCAGTTCATTAAAACCTACATCAGATACACCCTCCACGAAGATCAGAGGGCCACTTATCTTCTGCACACTTCTGTACTCAACGCTGATGTTCATTTCAGATCCCCTCACCAGTCAGTCCTTTAATGTCAGCTTGAACCCTTTCCAAGAAGCGATCTATCTCATTTGCCTTCTCGTTTGGTACAGACATCCTGAGCTTCGCCAAATCTGTCACAGAGGGTAACGAAGAGATCTTCGCGACAGAAACCCCCTTTGAGATAGCCTTGAGAGATGTCTCATAGAATGCGAGGATGGCGGAGAGAAGTTTGAACTGCTTCTCTGGGGAGGAATAGGTGTCTACGGGATCGTAGGCATTCTGTTGCAAGAAACCCTCCCTGAGGAGTCTCGCGGTCTCCATTACAAGTTTCTCCGTCTCAGGCAGGGACTCTATCCCCACTAAACGTATGACTTCTTTGAGGTCGTCTTCCTTTTTTAGGATCTCTAGGGCTTTGATGCGGAGCTCCTTCCACCTCCCGTTGGTCCTCTCGTTCCACCACTTCTCCACATAGTCTATATACTCGGAGTATGAGGTCAACCAGTTGATCGCAGGATAGTGGCGCATGCTGGCCAAGGCGCTGTCCAGTGCCCAAAAAGCCCTGACAAACCTCTTTGTGTGAACGGTTACGGGTTCGGAAAAGTCGCCACCGGGAGGAGAGACTGCTCCCACTAGTGTTACAGAGCCGTAAAGCCCGCTGAGGGATTTCACCTTGCCAGCTCGCTCATAAAATTCGCCCAATCTTGATGCAAGGTATGAGGGATAACCCTCCTCGGCGGGCATCTCTTCAAGCCTGCCTGAGATCTCCCTAAGCGCTTCAGCCCAACGGCTGGGCGAATCTGCCATAACCCCCACGGTTTATCCCCTCTCTCTGAAGCAATCTGCGATTTTTACACCTTGT
>CAZZJY010000166.1:0-2896 GCA_964654895.1 uncultured Nitrososphaerota archaeon | reverse complement strand
ATTATATTTTGAGGTAGTATATTTATTTTTAGGTCTCTATCCATCTGGGTAATTCGCTCTTAAAAACGAATTTGTGGCGAAAAACTCTGGAAAAGAAAGGGTGGTCCTCGACTGAAAAATTAGTGATTATGCCCTTCAGGGGCATGCCTTCCTCACCTAAAATCTCACCGGATCTCTGGCATTTTGGTTAGTTTGTCTGCCACAGCCTTTGCAAAGTCCATTGTGCCCGCGCTCCCTCCCAAATCCCTCGTCACACTCTTTCCCTCCTCCAGAACAGCGTCTATCGCCGCCTCGAATCTGTTGCCGGCATCCACCTCCCCTAAGTACCTGAGCATCATTGCCGCCGAGAGCATTATAGCCGCAGGGTTGGCATCCCACTTGCCAGCGTGCTTTGGAGCAGTTCCATGTATCGCTTCAAAGAAAGCATACTTATCCCCAATATTTGCACTCGGTGATATGCCAAGCCCCCCAACCACCCCTGCCGCCTCATCAGAAAGTATGTCCCCGAAGAGGTTGGTGGTCACGATCACATCGAGATCCTGCGGTTTCATTGCAATTCTCATGGCGGCTGCATCTACGTGCATCTCCTCAAAAACGATCTCCGGATACTCCTTTGCGATCTCTGCGCAGACGTTCCTGAACAAGCCGCAGGTCTCCTTCAAAACATTCGCCTTGTGGACCGCAGTGACCTTCCTTCTCTTCTCCCTTCTGGCAAGGTTGAATGCAAACCTAGCAATCCTCTCCGAGCCCTTCCTCGTTATCGTCCTTATGCCTATGGCAGAGTCCCCAAGGTTGTATTCTAGTCCGCGATACATCCCCTCGGTGTTTTCCCTGACGATTATCAGGTCAACCCCTTTATGGATGGATTGCACTCCAGGATGGTTTTTGAAAGGCCTCACATTTGCGTATAGATCGAGCATCTGCCTCAAGGTCACCGTGGCACTCTTGAAGGTTCCAGGTCCAGGTGGGGTCTGTGTCGGTCCTTTAAGGCATGCGTCTGATGATTTAATCACATTGACGGTTTCCTCTGGCAACTGATTTCCATACTTCTGCCAAGCACCCAGACCTGCCTCGACCTTTATGAATTCAAAGTTTAAACCAACATAGTTCAGGGCATAGATCGCCGCCTCTGTTATCTCTGGGCCTATGCCGTCGCCAGGGATTACTGCTATCTTATACTTCTTACTCAAATTTCAACCCCAAATCTCTAGAAATCCACGGAGTATATGATTTTTGCGCACCGTTTGTCGAGCTTACGGAAACTATTTGATTTCAGGTGTCTGGCACAAGCTTGTCCTTGAACGCAAAGCCTCCTCCAAGACCTCCTCCACCTTCCTATTCAGATAACTCTTTACGAACTTTATCGTGCTCCTGATAGCGAGTTTTACTGCAGGATTGTTTTTCTTGGAATAGTCGTTTGCAAGCTCTTCCATCCACCGAAGGTTGTGTCTCCATACAATCTGGTAGAGTTCCAAGTGGTACTGCACGGCATCTTCAAGGAAGCGCATGGGTCTGTTTGTGCCTCCCGTTGCAGGGACGTATAGGAGTGGCACAATAAAGCTTCGATAGTTATGGAGCGCCTCCACAAGATCTATGGTCCGCAAGATGTCATTCTCAGTCTCGCCAGGCAAGTTTATTATTAACGTCGCCGCAGGTATCCAGTTATATTCATCACATATGGAGAAAGCACTCTCCACAACACTACACCATTCCACCGGTTTGAAAGGGGCTGGCTTCTTACACATGTATCTCTCTATCATTGATGTACTTCCCGTCTCTATGCCCGTCTGAAAACCAAGCCACGCATGCCTCTCAAGACCCAGTATCTCTGAGATCTCTCTCACGGTAGAAGGGCTGGAGGCTATGGATGCGAGTTCAGCATGGCTTATTCCGACGCTCTTTACACCTGATGCTGAACTTACTTTCCTGAAGAGCTCTACAACTTTTTCATGATTCGGAACAAGGCTAAACGTCCCATATCTAAGGACATCTTCCGCATGCAGGCAAACATTTGTCTGACCGCATTCAACGTTTGTCTTCACATCTTTCAAAATCGCGTCTAGAGGTCTGTGGCGCAACTTCCTGAGTGTGGGGGTGCAGAATCCGCAACCTCTGCCACACCCCCTCGAGATTTCAACGAGCCCGCCTACAGTCCCTCCCAGCAGCGGTGGGATGTTCTCTGCTCTCGGAGCGTCATGAATTCCTGCTGTTATTCTCACAGGGTATTTTAGAGTCCCATTCAATATAGAGGCTATTACTTTCGGGAATATTAGCTCACCCTCCCCTTCTACAACAACATCGATCCCCATCTGGTCCATCTCTTCATATCCAAGTTGCCATGCTCCAGGTCCTCCAACCACAACGGTGACTCCTAATCGCCGTGCCTTCTGGATCTCTTCCGATCCCATGAGTTTCCTGAAGTAGTAGGTATTGAAGGGCTCTTCATGGACTATCCCGGAAGGACCGCTGATTGTAGTTGAAGCCGGTCCTTTGCCAAGAGGGTCGAACGTTGAAATCCCTATGATCTTTGTCTCGTCGTTTAAGAATTTGTGAATCTTCTCCGGAACTGTGACAACAACCTCTTCTCTCCTCAGCAAACCGGACATGACGAGTGTGGACTCGATCCTCCTCAAACCTTGGGGGGCAAGGATCGCCCTTCCATACTCGTCAAGCGGGACCTTGTTAAAGACCGCCCTGAAGATAAACTCCGTGAGAAATGACGCCCTAGGAGCCGTTGATATGAACCCGTAAAAGAGCGAGTTGCCGTAATTGCTCATGAGGGTTCGATCGCTTGTAAGGATTACCTTACATTTGGGAGGATCCATAGCGATCTCACCCAAACTAGAAAATAATATGCAAAACTATAAATGTTTTGGAAAATAAAATATTGGGTATG
>CAZZJY010000165.1:0-6831 GCA_964654895.1 uncultured Nitrososphaerota archaeon | reverse complement strand
AGTCTTCAAATTCTCCTCCGTCATCTTTCTCATTTTTAACGCCTCCACCTCTTTATTTTTTAATTTTTATTTTACTTATTGGTTTTTCTTAATTTTTCCTTTAATTCTGGCCTCATCGATCTCTATTCGATCTTCTCAAACATCTCTTTTGGTGCGCCGCAGACTGGACAGACCCATGTATCTGGCAGAGCCTCAAAGGCAGTGCCGGGGGGTATGTTGTTTATTTCGTCGCCCTTCTCTGGGTCGTAGATGTATCCGCAGACTTTACATGCCCATTTGTCCATCAACTCACCCCCATCACCTTATTTCCGAGCTCTCTTCCAGCCTCCCTACAGACCTGGAGGTCTTTTTCTGTGGGCGAGAACCTCACCTCTATTCCATTTCTGATTGGAGGTGCCTCAAGCGCCCTTAGCTCGTCGTCAAGCTTCCTTGTTATGCCCGGTCCCCATCCGTAGGCCCCGAAGGAGAGACCAAATTTGCCTTTCGCCTTAACGAGCCTTAGCAAAGAGGTGGCATAAAGAAGTTGCGGGAATATCCCTCCCAATATAGTGAGGGAGCCCAGCGCGATCCCCTTGGCCTCCATGCCCTCGGCCAGAAGGTCCGCCCAACCTTGGTAGCTGAGCTCTTCGACGTCCTTCAAAACAACCTCTGCCCCCGCGGAAGCTGCGCCTTCGGCAATCGCCTTGGCCATCTTCTCAACATCGTGCCATATTGACGAGTAGAGTATTAGGACTTTGTTCCTCTCAGGGCTTGTACTCCACCTCCTGTACAGGTCCGTTATCCTTCTCACATCCCTCCATACTGGTCCGTGAGAGGGGCATATGATTGACGGCGCAAGTTTTTCGCACTTCTCGAGACCCTTTAGGACCATTGTCGATAGTGGTCTGAAGATTAGGGCAAAATACCTCTTTGCGTGAGCCTCGATGTCCGTTACATCTTCAGCCAGCATAGTGGAAGAGATGACTTGACTGCCAAACATGTCGCATGAAAAAAGTACCTTGTCTTCCTCTAGGAATGTCCACATGGTCTCTGGCCAATGGAGCATTGGCACCTCGACGAAGCGGAGGGTCTTCCCCCCTAGGTTGAGAGTGTCTCCGTCCTTGACCACAACGAAATTTCCCTTCACACCCATCGCTTCTAGGAACTCCTTGCATCTAGCTGTGCAGTGTACCTTTATCTCTGGGTTGACGTCTATGATCTTTTTAATTGATGATGAATGATCAGGCTCCGCGTGATTAACGATTAGGTGTCTTACTTTGCCCAGCTCGGTTATGCTCATGATCTTTTGCCTGTACTCTTCAAAGAAGGGCTCATAGACCGTGTCTATCAGCGCCCCCTCGTCGCCTAAGACAAGGTAGGAGTTGTATGTTCCGCCCTTAGGTGTGGCAATGCCGTGGAAGACTCTGAGCTTCCAGTCAAATACCCCAATCCAGAAAACATTTTCGACGATTTTAATTGGCAAAAAGGAGCCACCTAAAACACTCTTGTAAAACCGAAATATATTCTTTATCAAATTAGGGATGTTTCCCATTTATGCTAGAATTTTAATCCTTTAGGATTTCTGAAAATTTTATTGGCCTCAAGGGCTATAATTGATAATGACATTAAGGCAATTTTTTGCAAAAGATGAATTTAATAATAATCTCGTGCAAACATTCAAGATTGAAGATTGGTTGAATAATGTTTTTTAAGTATGTATCCATTTAACATCGTTGAAGCAGGAAGCCCACACCCTTTAGGGGTTGGGCGGCTCACAAACAGAGGGCTGAATAAAGGGTACTAAATATAAGGTAAGGTGAAATGATAAAGTTAAGCAAATTGCGACGGTGGAATCCTTGGTTAAAAATCGAACCGCTATCATCATCTTCGCCTCGTTGTCCTCGCTTTACTTTTTCTCGATAGTTCACAGGGTTGGCGTAGCAGTCATTGCATTTGACATAATGGCTGAGTTTAACACAGACGCCTCCTTGCTGGGTCTGATGTCCTCCATGTACTTCTTCCCCTATGCCTTGGCCCAGATACCCGTGGGGCTACTTCTGGACAGGATAGGAATACGTAGAACTGTGACGATCCTTGCAACCATATCGTGCATAGGCAGCCTGATCTTTTCACTCAGCCCGTCCCTGCCCCTTTTGGCTGTGGGGCGAGCCTTTGTGGGCTTTGGGGTGGGGGGTTTTTACGTCTCTTCCCTTAAAGCCATAGCAGTCTGGTTTGAGCCGGGGCGCTTTGCCACGCTGGCAGGCTTGCTTACATCCACTGGCAACTTAGGCGCCATTTTCGCCTCGTACCCGCTGGCTGTGATGAGTCTTTCCTTGGGGTGGAGGCACTCGTTCTTAATAATTTCCTTGATAATGGCAGCCCTGACGGGCGTTGCATGGTTCAGAATAAAAGACGAGAGTAAAGAAAAGTTCCACTCGAGGCAGAGCGTGTCTAAGGATCTTAAAACCATATTCTCCTATAGAGAGTTCCAAAAAATAGTTATATTGCCATTCCTCGTCTACGGGCTGTTCATAAGTTTCCAGGGTCTGTGGGGCGGGCCCTTCCTGATGGACGTCTACGGGATGGAAAAGTCAGACGCCGGGGCGCTAATCCTGTTTATAGGTTTGGGCTTCATGATAATGAGCCCAGTCGCCGGCCTGATCTCTGACAAGATAATGAGAAGGAAACCTGTTCTGACCGTCGGCATGGTTCTGAGTCTTGCTTTCTGGCTTCTCATGTCGCTGCTTGGCGGCTCACTGGGGAACTATGGATTAATTGGGGCGCTTTTCTTGCTCGGCACCTCCTTCGCTTTTAGCAACATCTACATGACCATCTCAAAGGAGCTATTTGGTTCTGAGATAAGTGGCACCAGTATGGCATCCTTCAACACCTTTGCTTTCCTCGGCGCCGGGTTCTTCCAGTACTTTATGGGCTTCTTGTTGGATAACCTCTACGGAGGGGCAAGAAGTTTCCTCTCGTATCAGTTCATCTTCATTTTAGCCACGATTTGCATAGTTGTAGCCCTGATCCCGGCAATTATGAGCAAGGAGAGCTTCAAGTGCCCTGAATATTAGCTCCCTCATCAGTGAGCTTTCTCTGATACAGCGGATCGGTTGCCAAAAAGTCTTTAATCAGCTTTACAAATTTTTTGGATATCCCGCCATTGCAATCCATGTCAATCAAAGAGTTTCGGAATCCAGATACAATCTCCCCAAAGTCTCTGATCCCTTCCTCCCTCCTCTCCCTTGCATAATCAAATAGCGCCTTTAAGAGCTTCTCAGCCTCGGAGGGTGGCATATTCGCTCCCTAAAGATCCTATTACCTTTTAATTCCCCCGCCCTCTTGAGTACCTACAGAAACCCTTGAGTAGGCACTCCTGGCACTTCGGCTTTTTCGCATCGCACGTGTACTTCGCCAATAACCAGAAGAGCCCCGCCAACCTGTCGCCCCCTACATCCAAAGGCAGGAACTCCTTTAGAGCTCTCTGGACCTCTCCATACGACGCCCCTTCGTCCACTATGCCTAACCTCTTCGCAATTCGCATCATGTGCGTGTCAACGACAAAGTATTCCCTCTGCCCAAAAATACTGCTCAGTAGGACATCAGCGGTTTTGTCTCCAACGCCCCTTAGCTTCTTGAGCTCCTCACGCACATTCTCTTTAGGGAAAGAAAGCACCTTTCTCAGATCCCCTCCATAATTTTCCATTATCAATCTGGAGACCTGGACGATTCTCTCAGCCTTGATATTTTGGAGCCCTCCCGTCCTTATGGCTTGGCTGAGCTCCTTGGGATCTGCCTGGCTCAGGACGACCGGGTTTATTTGATACTTTCTCTTGAGCGATATGTACGCCCGCCTAGTATTGCTGCTCGAGGTGTTTTGGGAGAGAATTGTAAATATTAGGTTTTTGAAGGGGTCTGCCACAATGTCATTGTAATCGAGTTCTTCATCATCCTTCCACCAATACCTCGAGTACCTCTCTTCTAACTCTGGGATCAGCTCCTTTGGGAACTTCACTTTTCTCATCACCTCTTTCTCATTCCACTATGGATAAACGAAATAACGGATAACAAACAATCAATAATTAAATATCAATAAAAATAAGATAAGAATAGTCCTGTAAATATTTTAGGGTGAATAGATGTTTGCAACAATAAGGGACCGGATCCTGCTCCTCCTATCCATAAAGGAGGCGGGTAAACACATAGACCTCGACCACATCCTCGAAAAAGTCTCAAGGGACGAAGGTCGCAAAATCGAAACATCAGAGCTCATTCAAGAGCTCGACTCTCTTACCAAGGAAGGGCTAATTACCTCTGGTCAAGAAGGATACGCCATCACTGATGAAGGGCTCGAGAAGATTAAAGAGCGGCTAACCTCCATCGGGGGCTCTTTAAACCTATCTTACAGGATGATGCTTGTGGCGAGGGAGTACTATAGCCAGGTTGCGGATCAGATAATGCCCTTCCTGAGAGGTAGACCGGTCAGTGTGGTCAAAATATTTAGCGACGATCATGACCCCATACACAAGATTAAGCCCCTCTTCGTGCGTTACGCCAGGTACAAGCCCAAACCCATATTCATTTCTATAGATTCCAAAGAGACACTGATGAGGTATGTGGACGACCACGCTGTTGACTACATCCCCTACGTTCACGGATTCGATATGAAAGAGCCGGACTGGCTGGTCATAGACCTCGATGCCGGGGACGAATTGAAGTCAAGAGAAGAAGGCTTCTTGGCTATAAAGTTTGTAGCCAAGGAGATATCCAATTTCCTGGAGGAGAATGAGGTCTTGCCGGCAGTGAAGTTCAGCGGGTCAAGGGGGGTTCAGGTTTGGGCTGCCCTTGACAACGCGAAGCTCCCAAAGGGAGATCCGTTTGCAGCCTACCGTTCCCTCATACAGAAGATCCAGAAGAAAATTGAGGATCGCATCTCGACCGCCCAAGTGCCCGCAGAGATTAAGCATTTGGTTGAGCGTGGGCTGACCACTTCGAGCGTTGCAAAAAAAGAGGAGCGTTCCATGAAAGTCCTCATAGACTGGAGCTCCATGAAACCCTACGGAGATGTGAGGGCACCATTCAGCCTGCATTACAAGACTGGGCTGATCTCCTGCCCCATAGACCCCTCAAGATTGATGTCCTTCAATCCAGAAGAGGCAAAGCCTGAACTGGTCTCAAGAGACGCCGAGCGACTATCCCGCTATTTTGAGATCGAAAGATCGGACCCCTCGCTCCTCCTAAAGACCTGCGGATTCTAGCGGACATCATTTATACCTATTCCGAATAGAAATATTCTGGGATACCTATGGCAAAAGTCCTTATTGTTGTTGCCGAAAAAGGGTTTAGGGATGAAGAATACTCGATACCCCGAGAAATAATTGAGAAAGCAGGTCACCAGGTGACTTTGGCAAGCACGGGGAGGGGCTCTGCAAGGGGAAAGCTCGGCTTGGTCATAGAGCCAGATATAATGGTTGATGAGGTTGATCCACAAAGATATGACGCAATAGTCATACCCGGCGGTCCTGGCTCTCCCATATACCTATGGTCCAACCAGAAATTGCAGTCCATCGCAAAGGCAATACACGATAGGGGCGGCGTGGTTGCCGCCATATGTCTCGCACCGGTGGTGCTCGCGAGAGCGGGCATAATCAGGGGCAGAAGGTGCACGGTATATCCCACACCCGAATCATTGAGTGAGATGCGCAGAGGCGGCGGGATCCTTGAGGAATTGGATGTAGTCGTGGACGGCAAAATCATCACTGCAAATGGTCCGGGCGCCTCTTACAAGTTTGGGGAAGCAATAGTCAGAGCCCTTGCGTAGACCGTAATTTGCCATCAGTCCATCAGAACATTTTGGATATTTTCTAGCTGGGGGAGTCCCTTCCAGTCGGTAAGGGCAGCTCACAAGTGAAGATGACTTAGGCTGACGATGTGAACGACCCTCCTTACTGGGCGGAGGCTTCCCGCCGATTAAGTTGAATGTTGCATGGCTTCGTTTATGGAAGCTGTATCGGAATTTAACCTCCTTATGAACCAAGAAATCCCATGCCCTTCAGGAGTTGGGCAGCTAACTTCAATTCGTCCATTTTTTATATAACCTGAAACAATACAATCTTCGGTGATGGGAAATGTCCAGCCCATTGAAAATATTCGAGAACCTCGATCCAGAGCTCTTAAAGCTCGTCAATAGGGGTGCAGATTTTGCACTATCAGATGGTGCGCTGCAAAGAAAATACAAGCTGCTTATAGCCATGGCAATAGATGCGACCTTGGGGGCTGCAGAAGGCGTCCGCTCTTTGGCTATGGGGGCTATGCAGGCAGGGGCAACCAGAGAGGAGATCATAGAAGCCTTGAGGGTGGCTTACTACATATGCGGCACCTCTGTAGCCTACACTGCCGCGCGCGCCTTAGAACAGTTATTCCAGCAGCAGGGCCGCTCTTGAGGGAATCGTGTTTGTACCAATATCGATTTACTGGAGTAGTGATATATGATAGCAGGTGAGTAAAGTGACCGAGCTAACTCTGAGTGAGAAGAGAGAGATAGCTGAGTACTTGGTCAGAAGGTCCATGAGGATCGGAAGGAAGAGCAGCGGCGAGTTTGACTCAGTATCCATACTCTACAATGGGACGGACCCCTCCTGCAGGGAGTTTGCCTTGATGGTGGAGGAGGAGTGCTGGAAGGTGGGGGCATATACCCTGACCAGGGAGTACTCCTCTGTAAGAAACAGACTGAAGCACCAACTTATGCCAGAGGAGTCGTTGAAAAGGATGGACCCTATATCCAAAGCTATAGCGGAGACCGTGGATGTTAGGATGTTCATTGGGGAGGAGGACGACCCTGCATGGTCGGAT
>CAZZJY010000164.1:0-3656 GCA_964654895.1 uncultured Nitrososphaerota archaeon | reverse complement strand
AGCTGGACAACCTTGGCTCCACTGTTATCTGCGCACTTCAATAAGGCACCCATTGGCAAACCAGGGCTTATTCCTGGCCTGTAGGTTATACCACCGCCGAGACCCTTCCCTCTCTTTGCCATCTCATTCACCACCAAACTTTTCAACTACGACAAAGCCCACTGTCTTGCTGAGGGGGCGGCACTCAGCTATCTTGACAATGTCCCCCTTGGATGCACCCACACATGGAGGGTTGTGAGCGTGGATTTTTGACCTCCGTTTTGCGTATCTCTTGTATTTGGGGTAGTAGTAAAGGTAATCGACTTGGACGACGACTGTTTTGTGCATCCTGTCACTAACAACTCGACCTGTTAAGGTCTTCCCTCTAATTGATAAGCTACCATGGAATGGACAGTTTTTGTCGGAACATTGGGCTGACTTTGTCTCCTTTAACGTCTGCGACATTCACTTCTTCCTCCTTTGAATGCGTTTTAAACGTTCAGCAGGGTGGTAGGCGATCTTAGTTCCGTCTACACTCACCGGTCGAGGTATATAGAAAGTGAATAGAGAGTTCCTTTTACTGACTTTCTTACAGCCCCTGCTGGTGGAGAGAACAAGCATATTCTTTGTCTCGTCAACAACCATCCCTTCCAGGCCTATTTGGGTAGGGTCTGAGGAAAACTCTACCTTGGCTGGGAGACCAACAAGGTCATGATAAATGAGGTTTGAAGGGTTAACATTCATTCACTTTTCTCCTCCGATTCCTCTTTTTCGTAGATGTTGCTTGCTTTGGGTTCAGCAGGCTCGGCTCTGGTTTTAGGAACTTTCTGCGTCTCTTTGGTCAACCCCTTAGCAACTTTGGCTGAGGGCTCTTCCCGCGGCTCAGCCCTCTTCAACCCGAGTTCCTCCTCTCGGTTGACTGTGAGAAATCGGGCTATTGTCTTTCTGAGTAGCCTTATTCTCGAGGGATTTTCTAGCGAGCCGCCCATAGCCTGCATTGCCTTCATTTTGGAGAGCTCGGCCCTGAGTTCTGAGAGCTTCTTACTCCGTTCCTCCTTGCTCATCTTTCTGATTTCTTGGATCCTAAAGATTGCCAATTCGATCACCCAGCTGCCTGTTGTGGAACTTCAACAATGGAGATGTCGTCGACGGTCTTAACCGGCAGATATATGCTAACTTGGATCCCAAAGACGCCTGGCTTCAGGAGAACACTCGTTACAGCCCTGTCAACGGCATATTTTCTTGGCTCTCCGGCCTTCAATATTGCCCCAGATCTGAACTTCTCATACCTAGACCTCTCTGTTGAGAGCTTCCCACGAATTACTATTTCGGCGCCGCGTGCGCCCGCCTCCATGATCTGCCTCAATGCAACGAACGCGGCTCTCCTGAAATGTATGCCCCTTTCCAAGGCAGAAGCTACTCTGCTCGCCATTATTCTGGCGTTTAATTCAGGGTTTTGGACAGGGACGACCGCTATCTGAGGGTTTTCAAGCCCGTATTTAGTTTCTATCACGTGTGCCAGTTCTCTTATGGTAGCTCCCTGTCGACCTATGACCATTCCAGGTCTCTCGGCATATATCACAACCCTGTTCCCAAGGGGGGTTTTTTGAAATTCTACGCCGGCATAACCCGCCCTCTTGAGCTCATTCCTAAGGTAATTGCCAATTATCATATTTTTGGAGGATTTGTTGATGAAGAATTTTGCTATACTCATGCGCCTACCTCCTCAACTACAATTTCTATGTGGGTCAGGGGATGGAAGAAAGGAGTGGCTCTGCCGAAAGCACGTGGTATGTAGTTTCTGATCTTCATGGCAGCCTGTGCGCATGCATGACGGATGCGCAGGCTTTCTATGTCGAGACCTTTATTTTCGGCATTTGCCTTTGCGTTTTCTAACACTTTGAGGATCTCAGAGCAAGCCTTAACTGGATATCTGCCCGAGGGGATTCCAAATCTGTTTGCTATCTCAGAGTGATGTGGAACGTTGCTCTTGAACTTACGATAGGGGACGCCCTCCTTCTTCTCGATTACGCGCTTCAAATATTCTATAGCCTCATCGAGGCGCATATGCCTTATAGCATTGCATATCTCTCTGGCCTCCTTTGGGGAAATGCGAAGGTCCCTCCCACTAGCCCTAGCCATTTTGTCGGGATCATACTCCAAAGTTGAATATCCCCATTCGGGCATTATACCACTTCCAATTTATCATGATAGGTCGAATCGCAAGTTTAAAACTTGGGAGGGATATAAAAAGTTTTTTACAATGTTCGAAAAGCTCAAATGCTGAAAAACAGTGTTGGCAACCCCGGCATTTGATCTGCTGTCGCACTAATGGCTAAAGCCGTGGATCAAAAACAAATTTGTAGTCATCCTAGTCAGAAAAGCGTTTCAGGGAGAATATTTCATATTTGTGTGATTAATCAGAGATTTTGCCCAAGCCCTCACTTTTTTAGAAGATTTGATAAATAGAGCAGTGCCAAAGATGATGGGCAAAGCAATGATACAAAATCCTCCGAATGGGCACGTTGTACACGATAATCCGCATGCCTGAGGAAGCCGTAAAAGGTAAATCATGGGCATGCCAGAAGCTGAAAGGACAAAGGTAAAGAACAGTTTGAATCTCTTTCTAAAACGCTCCACAATAGACTGAATCAAATTTCTCTCACTTTCCCCCATACCATAGTAAACGCATGGGTAGGGCACTTGTTTATGCACTCCTTGCAGTTTATGCAGAGGGTTCTTTCTATTGAGCCGCCATGCCCTATGGCCCACATAGGGCAAACATCCAAACAGGACCCACAGTCCTTGCAATTCTTTTCATTCTTGATGGTCCTGTAGAGTCCAAGTCTAGCACCTATCGTGTGGATCAAACCAGATACGGCGCCCAGTGGGCAGAAGAAGATGCACCACCCCCGCCCACGAAAAGTGAAGATGCCGCCTATCAGCAACCAGAAGAGCAAAGTCAGAATTGAGCCTGTATGCCAATAATCTAGAGCAGAAGGGTGGATCAGTAAACCATCAACAAGGTTCTGCAGGACCGAAGAGGGGCAGTACCTGCAACAGATGCTACTCACACCAGCATACCCAATTCCGACGAGTACAGAGACAAACACAAAACCCGCGAGAAAACCGTATCTGAGGCTCTTTGTGACATTCGTGTCCCTTATGCGTAACTTGAACTTATTTGGTATCGGGAGGATACGGCTTATAGCTTCGCTGATTGAGCCGACAGGACAGAGCCATCCACAGAACAAGGGTCCGGCGAAGAATGCAATGATAAGTACAATTATTGTGAAGCCAGTCATTACTGGGTTGCCAAGTAGGTTGTACAATCTGCCAGAAAATACCCAATCAAGCGGCATTCTTAGACAGATTGTGTGAAGATCTGGCGAGGATATGTTGCCAATGGCAAAGTAGACTAGCCTAGTTAAAAACGCGAACGGCCCAACAAAGAAAAGAAAGCCCAAGATCCAAGAAAGATACCTATACTTATTCTTAAGCAGTGTTTGCTTCTCACCCTCTAATGACAACTGCCCACACCTCCTTGGTACACGGTTGCTCCTCCCTTGACAATTTTTATGGGAATGAACGTCAGCAGCTGACCAGAATCTGCATCTAGTATCAATAAACCGCCGTCATAGATTACCTTCTCATCCATGTAATACGCAGGTATTTTG
>CAZZJY010000163.1:0-3788 GCA_964654895.1 uncultured Nitrososphaerota archaeon | reverse complement strand
ATCAAATATGGGAAACCTTTGGGAAAACACGACCGGATACTGGAAATACTTAAAACGAGAATAAGGGAATCCTTGGTGGAAAAAGATTGAAGGTAATGGTCGTGGATGCAACACATGGAGGTATCATAATCTCTGAAGAGTTCAGAAGCAGGGGTGATGAGGTCACATGTGTCGATGTTCACAAGACAATGAAAAAGGAAGATCTGGAAAAATACTCCAAGAACTTCCAAGTCGAGAGAGACATTCCAAACCCATCACAGTATGACCTGATAGTCAAACCAGTTCACTTCCCTTCTGAACCGTTTCGCGGATATGAGGAAAAGTTGATTACCCATCATCAGGCTGTAAAGATGCTAGTATCCGATATCATAAAGTTCCCAGTGGTTGAAATAACTGGCAGCTTTGGCAAGACAACTTCAGTGATGTGTGCCATATCTCTTTTGAGAAAAAAGTTTTCAATACTTAGCCTAACAAGCAATGGAATATCCTTCTACAGAGATGGATTTAGTGAGACACTTGCAGAGAACATAAGCACTACACCTGCAAATATAATTAGAGCAGTGAAACTCTCCCCAGAAGAACCAGACTTAGCGATCTTCGAGGTCTCACTTGGAGGAACTGGAATGGCTGACTTGGGAATAATTAAAAATGTTTATGATGACTATCCAATTGCGAAGGGAACTTCTTCTGCTCTCGAAGCGAAGATGTCAATGGTAACTGGAAGGAAAATGGGATCGACAGTTATGGTTAACGCAGATGACGGGAAGCTCTCTGGCTTGGTCGGGGTTCAGCGTTTCTCACCTTCAGGAAAACCCTCTGAAGTGAGAGTATTGGGTGCAAAGGTCAGTCTTAAAGGGATAGAGTTTACAGCTGTCTTCAGCGGTTTTAGGTCCTTAGTGGGTAAAATAAGCGGCGCTAGGAAAGTCAAGAGCAAAGTTGGTCCTATTGGGAGACAACACGTGGAAAACATGCTGGTCGGAGTCACAATCGCCTCATACTTCTTCTGGGACGAGAGCGATGCTGAATTTTGTCTTGAAAATTTTGGAACAAAAATGGTCTTGGAGAGCATGGAACCAATTCGTGTTCTGAACAAGAGTCCATCAATTGGTCCGAAATCCATTGAGGCGTCCATTAAGGATTACTTAGAGATCTTTCCTCCTACACGCTTAGAAGTGGGGGGGAAGCTTAAGACATCCTGTGGCTCGGTTTCACTGGATAAGGTTGCAGAGGCAATCGAAGCGGGTCCATTTGAAGAGGTTGCCCTCTTCGGAGAGTTTGGGGAAGCAATTAAAAAATTCATTAAAGGGAAAAGAATAGCAGAAGCCAACCCCGCAATGACAACTTCAGCCCTAGTCCTGGAGCGTGGTTGAAATGTCGGTAATAATTCACCCGAGGCCGAGTCCGACAGCTGCTGCCATGTATACTTTGCGAGATTTGGATGTGGATGTAATAGTCATACACGGACCTTCTGGTTGTTGCTTCAGACCCGCCAGATTGCTTGAGAAGGACGGCGTTAAGGTCGTCACTAGCGCACTTCTTGAGGATGATTTTGTGTTCGGAAGCGAAGGTAAGCTCGCAAAGATACTGAGACGGGTTGAGGATCTATTCAAGCCGAAACTCATAGGTCTTGTGGGCAGCTGCGCTAGCATGATAATAGGAGAGGATCTCAAGAAGGCTGCTAGAGAAGCAGGTCTACTTCACAAAACTATTTGTTGCTATGTGCATAGTGGGTCTGGTGATAACACTGTAGGCGCCATAGTTGCCCTTAAGGAAGCAGCATCGATGGGACTCATTTCCTTTAGTGAATTCGAGAGGCAGAAAAAAATGCTTGAGATGGCTACTATGCTTGAGCGTACAAGGGGTACGGCTAGGGGCGAATACATAGATAACAGACAAGGCGACCCACCGAAGGAGGTAGCGCGTAAAATTTTGGGCGTTCTTTCCTCTGGGGGCATGGTAACGTGCGTCCTCAACGCGAAGAAGGAGACGGCATTCCTTTACGCCGATGTTATACTTGCTATTTATGAGGCATCTCGAAGACTGGGAGGGCGGATCCAAGTCTTGGCTAACCTAGCCCCTGATATAGGCTTACCTAGGGTTCGCTCATACTCGAAACAGATCTTGGAAAGGTTTTGGAGAGAGGGGGTAATCGTAGACTCGCTTACAGGTGGGCTTGATGAGTACCCTCTAGCTGGTGAAAGGGCTAAGGATCTAATTCTTCAATCCCCGCCAGATTTGGCTGTAATATCCGGTATACCTCATGCGGTTCCTGTTGAAGGGGCTGTAAGGACAGTGGCAGTCAGTGTAGGATCTAGGGCTGTAGCCAATCTGAAAATATTAGGTTATGACTATGTTGTTGGCGAAAGGGATGCCCACCAACTCTCTCTTGGTAGAGACAAGGAAATCCGGAAATCCTTACTGGGGGATGCTATTCGGAAAGGGATCGGTCGATGATGGCTATCGCTCTTTACGGGAAAGGAGGCATCGGTAAGTCTACGCTCGCTTCGAATATTGCCGCAGCTTTGGGTAGCGAAGGTATAAGAACTATTTTGGTTGGTTGCGATCCGAAGGCAGACTCGACAATAAATCTCTTGGGGAGGCGAATACAGCCGCTGCTCGAGGTTATGAGGAATGAAAAGAAACCGCCCCCGGAGCGATTTACCGCGATTGGTTTCAATGGTGTGGTCTGTGTCGAAATAGGAGGACCAGAACCCGGAGTGGGATGTGCAGGTCGAGGTCTCATCATTGGAATCAGGTATCTAAGCGAGATGCTAGATCTTGAAAAATTTGACCTGGCGATTTTTGATGTGCCTGCAGACATAGTTTGCGGCGGACTTGCTGTAGTAGTTAAGGAAGGCTATGCAGAGAGAGCACTTATAGTTACTTCCGACGAGTTCATGTCACTCTACGCTGCGAACAATCTGTGCAGAGGCTTCATGTCCATCGGCGCAAAAGTTGGCGGTCTTATATACAATAAAGCGTCTAAAAGTGGAATGAGGTATGTGGCGTCCTTTTCACAAAGAGTCGGTCTCCCGATCTTGGGTTCGGTGCCCCTCTCACAGGAGATAAAAATTGCCGAGACGAAGAGAAAAACCCTAATTGAGATGAGTCCTTTTTCTAATATTTCTTCCAAGCTTATCTCTCTTGCCCACTCGATCTATGAGAACAGTTTCTCGATGGTTCCAAAGTGGATCCCGGTTGACGATTTGGAGGGCATATTCCTTGAGAGTGCCTAGGATTGTCCTTTCTGCGGCTGGGAGCGACTCTGGAAAGACGATCGTGACGGCTGCCCTGCTTAGAATACTCAGCGACAAAGGATACAAAGTACAGCCATTCAAGGTGGGTCCAGACTACATTGACCCCATGTTTCTCAAGCTCGCTGCAGGAAGACCATGCAGAAGCCTTGACTCATGGATAATGGATGAGAACACGGTCCTTTCATCTTTTGTCTCAGGCTCCATGACTTCGGATATTGCCGTTGTGGAGGGAGTGAGGGGACTTTATGAAGGGGAGTCACCGGTAGGAGAAAAAGGGAGTACCGCACACATCGCTAAAATAATAAAATCGCCAGTGATAATAGTTCTCAATTGCTATAGCCTGACGAGGAGCGCAGCTGCGCAGCTAATGGGACTTAAGGCGATGGACCACCAGGTCAATATAGCCGGTGTGATCCTTAATAAAGTAAAAGATGGCGGGCACGAAGAGAAACTGAAGCGAGCAATTTTGCATTACACAAACCTTCCGGTCCTTGGCTGCCTCTATCGATCTCCATTCTTGGAAATAAAGAA
>CAZZJY010000162.1:0-3741 GCA_964654895.1 uncultured Nitrososphaerota archaeon | reverse complement strand
CGGAGTTTTAAAAATTCACACACTCCTCACTACGGCGATCGACAGTCGCCTGTTTTCAAGCTCCTTAAAGCCGCCTCTCAACACATCTCTTATTGGTATTATGTGGGGGGTGCGCGCTTACGTCGACAATGAAAGATGTTGGCGAAGATCTTGGGATGAAGCTGCTCCAGCTGGAAGAGAAGGCAAATAAGCTCGAGGCGTCAGTCTCAAGGATATCCAAAGAGACTGAATCGGTATTGTCTGATGTCCGCACGGTGCTGACCGAGCTCGAAAACCCCATGAATTATCTCAAAGGGCTTGGCATAGACGAAGTTATGCTGACAATGGCAGAAAATATTACCGAAAAGAAACTGAAGGAGTTCATGGAGAAGCGACTAGAAGGTCTCGTGAGGACTGTCGTTGAAGGCAAGCTCAAGGAAGTAATTGAAGGCATGATAACTAAATTCGTGCAGGAACAATCCGGGCCCTTAATAGAGGCCAAGATCAAGGAGATGAAAGAAAAGGGGATACTTAAAGTCCCGATTGACGTCGACGAGTTGAGGAGAGCTCTCGACGAGAAACTGAAGGAGGTGGTTAGCTCGGGAGATCTCAAGCCCGTGGTTGAGAACTTCGTCCGAGAATCCATGAATGCCGAAGCTAAAAAAATCATAGAGGAGAAGCTTAAGGAAAATTTGGACATTCTAAGATCTGCTTTGTTTGAAGATTTAATGGAAGATCTCTCAGGTCCCATAGACAAGTTAAAGAAGGTAAACGCATCAGCGCCCAACAGCAAGAACAATAAAGTGCGCCTGCCCGATGAAGGGCACTCAAACACGAGCATTGTTGGGATAACTGCCTGCGCGAGCGCCCTGATCCAGATTTTCGGCAAGCGCGGCGCTGAAAGGGCTGTAGAAGAATACTACAGGATGGGGTGGTTCTCGGACGAAGTTAAATCTTCGTTGCTAAGGGCCCTCTCTACCCTGAACTACAGGGGTTTGCCTGAAGAGAGGGAGGCAGACATGAAAGAGCACCTGGTAGTGACATACCTCTTTGACAAGTTGATGAAGTCTGCCCCAGATATCGACTTCCTGATAACGCTCAACCTCCTGAAATCGGAGGGTGCCAAAGCATAATGTTTGAATTCCGCTCATATTTGGGGCCCTGAGGAGGTGTTAGGGTCTGATGTCTGGCGCGATCACAGAGTCCATACTAACAATTGCGGTGATCTTGGCAGCTGCCACAACCTCAGTTGCCATGATTCAGTCTATATACAATCTAGACTCCACCAACCTCTCACTGCTGGACGCTGCTAGGGAGTCTGCTTCAACTCAATTCAAGATAATATTTGCAGCCAACTCTTCTGGAGATTCCATTAAATTATGGGTCAAAAACGTCGGGCTGAGGGAGGTTGACTCGGTCCTCCTCGGCAAGTTTGCGCTATTCGTAGGTCCGAGGGGAAACGTCACATTTGTGCCGTTCAATGCCTCCCAGCCCCCCTCTTGGAGCTACGCGCTCGTGAACGACTTGGATTCCGATTCTAGGATAGACCCCGGGGAGAGTTTTGAGATCTCGGTGTCATGGAATGGCGAGCTACAGGGCGGAGACTGGTATGCCCAGCTGACAACACCCGCAGGAACTGTTTCTGAATACACGTTCTCCTTGGGTGGTTGAATTGGGCGGTTTTGGGTCTGTATTTGCGGTTGCTACGGTCGGCATAATAATCGCAATATCGCTGGGTGCATTCGCAAAGCTCACCGTATCATATATGGCGCTCACCACATCTCTGCCACCTGAGCCCTCGCGCCCAAGGGTGGAGTCAGGATACATACAGGATCCGGAAACATGCTTCGTTAACGTCACGATGGGCGGAAGTAAGGGGGTGCCGGTGAGTAAGCTAGAGATGGCTGAAGTCTTTATTGTTTACAGAAGTAGCGGCAGCATTCTTTCAATGAGGCTGGATAGGGGCTCGGGATGGTCCGCAGTTCGAGTCTTTGTCGGATCCAGCGCTGGAGATCTCATTAACCCAATAGACCTGGCTAAGGGTACTGGGGTCTGGGACCCCGGTGAAACTCTTGAACTTAAACTCCAGTTGCCTAGCCCCTTGGATGGCAACGAATGGTGCTTTTTGATGTTTTTACCCGATGGGGGTGAATGCTCATGGACCTTCTCCTGATCGACTCGCCGTTGCGATTTTACCTGATCAACCTCAGGGGTGATCCAGATGAGTAAGGCCCAGCCGCAGATTAAGAAACTCCAGGTATTGCGCCTCGATAACGGAGAGCTGGATCGCATCATAGGCGGCTTTCCCATCCCGTCGTTGAACCTTCTGGAGGGGGAGAACGACACAGGAAAGAGTGTGTTTGCCCAAGAGGTAGCTTGGAGCGCCCTGAATGCCGGCTTCACGGTCAGGTACATCACCACAGAGATGACTGTTATATCGTTGGTAAAGCAACTTGAGGCGCTGTCGTTTAACGTCCGTTCCCAGTTTATATTGGGAAGTTTAAGGGTCACCGCCTTTCACTCGAGGGGGATAGACTGGGATGAACAGGTCGCCTCAAATTACCTCAGCCTAATGTTGAATTTCATAAAGAAGAAGGGAGCCGCCGACGTCATAATATTTGACTCATTGACATTCATAGTGACGCATTCTTCTGAAAAAGACCTATTGAGTTTCCTCTCAGAGCTCAGGAATTACGTGGATACAAAGAGCAGAGTAATATTCATAACTCTTCACCCGTACGCTTTCGACTCGAACCTTCTCGTGAGGATCAGGTCGATATGCGACGGGCACGTGATGTTCCGCGTCAAGACCATGCCCAGCGGAGAGATGGCGAGGTCCTTAGAGGTCCTGAAGCTACGGGGTGCCACAAAAGCCCAGAACAACACGTGCGCCTTCAAAGTCGAGCCAAACATTGGAATCCGCGTCCTTCCGTTCTCACAAGTGAAAGCCTGAGGTGGTTCAAGGTGCCAGTATTGGTACTTAGCGGGGGTTGGGGGATGGGAGTAACAGGATCAGGAAGAGAATTGGGAATGAGAATTGGAATGGAATAGAAAGTTCGATGAGGTCTTGGTTTAATTTGGAATGGAAGGGGATTCGATGAGCTCCGGTTTAAGCGCCACTACTGGTATCGGGATGGGGGGGCAAAAGTTAAACCGGACCCCTACGGGATCAATTCCTGCGGACTCCGCTACCAGCAGGCGCTCTCTCTCCTCAGTACTGGGCGGAATGTTCGAGGAATTCGCAGCCAAGGCACCTCACCTACACGATTATGTGCATAAAACCACGATCTCTGTGGACGGCGCCCCCCTGCAGTTTAAAACGGGCCTATCGCGCGACCTGAGATCCCTCAAAAAGTTCAACATCATATACCCTGCATCGGACCTCATATTCATACACGTTTACAAGGACACGAGAGATGCCTACGGCTTTTACAAACCAATAGAGCCAAGACTCCCCCCTGAAAAATTCCACCTTGTGAACAGGGTTGAGGAGATCTTCGCCAGCGTGGTAAACGAGGATATGTTACCATCAATCAAGGATCGCGAGACCTTTCTTAGGGAGCTCTTTGAAAGCATTGTGCGCAAAGAGGGTAATACTCCTTTCCAGTCCCAGCCCCTGCCCCAGCTTCTGCGCCAGAAGGGGAAGAATTCGATCAAGGCTCCCATTATCACCCTCCCGCCAGAGGATTATATGCGCCTTCATTACGAGATAATGGTCGAGAAGGTTGGTTTGGGTCTAATTGAACCCTTAATTAAAGGCCC
>CAZZJY010000161.1:0-5427 GCA_964654895.1 uncultured Nitrososphaerota archaeon | reverse complement strand
AACTAAAAAATTCTGGACATAAGTGGATGCGGTGACCCCCCCAACCTGCGGACGGGGAATTCCCGCCGAGAGAGTTAAAAGCCTGAACAATTTATCTGATTTTGCAATAAAGGTCTCGCCTCTCTGAGAGCATTCTAGGGTGTTGTTATGGTGACCCTGCTCATAATTGGTCCTGCAGGCTCGGGTAAGAGTACACTGACTAAGTCCTTTGGCGAGTGGCTGGAGGACGAGGGGATGAGGGTGGGTTACGTAAACTTGGATCCAGGGGCAGAAATTTTGCCCTTTAAACCATCATTCGATGTCAGAGGCATAGTAAAGGTTGAGGATTTGATGCGCAAGGAAGGTCTTGGACCAAATGGAGCGCTCATAAGGGCTGCTGAGATCATGGAGAAGGGGTTTCAGGAACTCTTAGAGCCGATCTCTACACTCTCTCCAGATTACTTACTTGTCGACACGCCAGGGCAGATGGAGATCTTCCTCTTCAGAACTTTGGGACCAAGGCTGGCATCCTCTTTGAGGGGCAGGGTTATCTCCGTGTTTCTCATCGATCCAGACCTCATGAGGAAGCCAGACGACTTCATGGTGTTGAAGATGCTTGGACTAGTCGTGGAGTTGAGGTTAGGAGTCCCGTCCATAGAAGTTGTGAACAAGTGTGACCTCATGAACGACTCCTCCCAGAGGGTTTTGGAAGATTTTACAAAGATGGACCTGGAGGGACTCTCAGGGAGTTTGGCAGAGGAGCTTCGTGGGGTGATAGACAAGTTAGAGAAGAAAAAGCGGACTTTGATGGTCTCCGCGACCAAGGGTACTGGGTTTTTAGACCTTTACAAGGCAATAGGCGAGGCGTTCTGCGCCTGTGGCGACATGACCTAGCTCCTTGGTATTTCCATCTTCCTCCCTACGAATGCTCTGAAGATGTCGGTCCCGCTTATGAGACCAATTAGTTGCCCGTTTCCATTTCTCACAGCAAGCCTCCAGACATTCCACCTCCTCATGAGAGCGGCAGCCTTTGAGATGTCCTCCTCTGCTTCAACCATGAGCAAAGGTGTTGACATTATGTTGCTCAAAGAGATGTCCTTTCCCAAACTCCCTAGGGAGATTACCTTGTACAGTATGTCTCTCATGGTAACAATGCCTATGGGAACGTCGCCATCCATTATAATCAGGCTCCCCACGTTTGACTCCTTCATGTACTTTGCTGCCTCATACGCGGAGACTCTCCTGTCTATTGTTTTTACATCGGGAATCATCAGATCCTTTACCTTCGCCTGTGAGAGCAGCCTGTTCAGGATCTTCCCACTTGGTGTTCTTGGAATGGTGCTGACAAACTCGTAAATTCTGGGAACCTTGAATGCTGCTAAGTTGTTGCGGCAGAACTCGTCAAGCTCCTTCTCTGTCGCCGTTGCGCCGTCCTTCAAGACTATGTAAGCCTTGACGCTCTCTCCCCTTACCGGGTCGGGTATCCCCACGACGGCGACTTCCTTTACTTTGGGATGGGTGTGAAGCACCTCCTCGACCTCCCGCGGAAAGACTTTGAATCCTCCGGAGATGATCATCTCTTTCTTCCTGCCCACTATGTGCAGGTACCCTTCCTCGTCGATCTTCCCCAGATCACCTGTGTGGAACCATCCATTTCTGAAAGCTTCCTCGGTCTCCTGGGGTCTGTTCCAGTAACCTTTCATTACGTTCGGACCCCTCACTACTATCTCACCCACCTCGTTGACCGGTAGCGGGTTGTCTTCATCGTCAACGATCTTGACTTCAACTCCGGGGATAGGCAAGCCTACAGATCCGGGCTTTCTCTTTCCTCTGAGGGGGTTTGAGGCTATTACCACAGCAGTCTCGGTCATCCCGTACCTCTCCAGGAGCTCAAAGCCGTATCTCTCCTTGAACTTCTCCATGGCGTCGAGCGGCATTGGCGCTGAGCCCACTGTCCAAAGCCTCATGCTCGAGAGATCGTATTTGCAGTCGTCCAACTCAAGTAGCTTTATGTACATGGTGGGGACCCCCATGAAAACGGTGCACTTGTACTTGTCTATCCCCTCCATCACTCTTTTGGCATCAAACCTCTCCAGCAGGACCATGGTGTAGCCGCAGTAAACCATTCCGTGAACCGCGATGCCGAGCCCATGAACATGGAACATTGGCAGAGCCATCATCAGCCTGTCTCTATCCGTGAGCTCCCAAAGTTGTGAAAGGGTGGAGATGTTTGATATGAAGTTGGAGTGAGTGATCATTGCCCCCTTGGCGCTGCCAGTCGTGCCTGAGGTGTAGCATATAACTGCCACATCCTCGTCAGCATTTCTTACAGCCGTCGGTTTATCGACACTGTTCTCCAAAAGCCTGTGAAAGGAGAGGCACCCCTCAGGCACATTTGAGGAAGTTACAATTATCTCTCTCAAAGATTTAAGATCGTTTCTAACCTCTAAGACGTAGGGGAGGTTGCCCTCGGAAGTCACCATGACAGTAGCCCCAGAGTCGTTGACCATGTGCACAAGTTCGCGCCTTCTGTACATAACGTTGAGCGGGACTGTGATGCAGCCTGCCTTGATGATCCCGAAGTGGGAGATGACGAACTCTGGGGAGTTCTGCATGAAGATGCAGACCCTGTCGCCCTTGGTCAGCCCCTTTTGAAGGAGGGCGTGGGCGAACCTGTTGCTCATCGAGTCTAGATCCTTGAAGGAGTATTCCTTGTCGTTCCAAACTATGGCGGCTTTCTCTCCAAACTTTTCGGCGCTCTTTGAGAGTATCAGGTCGAGTGGCATTTTAGATCGTTCAAGATCCAACATAAATATTAATAAGCGTTGTTAATAAATATAATTACTTCATTATAAATTCAAAAGGTGGACCCCTATTTGTCCTCCCTTACGTCGCCCCAAAAGGAGATCATGGTCGCCCTCATAGAGTTGTATGAAAAAAAGAAGAGTCTTGTGAAGAGTAAAGACATAGCGATGAAGACTGGAAGGGACGAAGGGACAATAAGAAACATAATGCCGGTCCTGAGGGCGCTGGGTCTGGTTGAGGCGGTCCCTGGTCCAAAGGGAGGGTACATGCCGACGAGCAAAGCCTATGAAAGCTTCAGCATACCAAAGCAGTTCAGGACCCTGACAGTTCCCATCTATCGTAAGAGCGGTGAAAACGCCGGGGTGACCGTGACGGACATACTTTTCAAGAGTGTTTATAGCCCAGATTTCTGCCAAGTGCTGCTAAAGGTTGTTGGAGACGTCTCTAAGCTCGACGTTGGTGAAGAACTTGTGGTTGGACCTACCCCCTCCGGAAGGATGGTCATCGAAGGGAAGATAGTTGGCAGAGACGAAATACACGGGGAAATATTGCTAGAGGTCATAAACATCATCAGCATACCCAAAGAGAAAGTGCGGAACCTCATGTCCAAGAGGCTCGTGTCTGTCCCTCCCAATATCTTAATAAAAGAAGCCGCCGGAATCCTTTATAGGGAATTCATAAGAGCCGCGCCCGTAATTGACGGGGATTCTTTGGTAGGCATAATAACCGGATCTGATGTGGCGAGGTGCGCGAGTGAGGACAAGCTTCACCAGATGGTTGCAGAGGCCACGAGTCGAAGACCAGTCACCATTGGCATGGACGAGGATATACTGGAGGCGATGAACAAGATGCGCAGGTCCAGCATCGGGCGGCTTGTGGTTGTAGACGATCAAAATAGACCTGTGGGAATAATAACCAGAACGGACCTCCTGTCTCGGATGCTGAAGCCATTTGAGATGGTCGAGACTGTGCAAAAGTGAGCTATTTGCCAGACAAGGCCCTTGAGACGGCCAAGAGATCTGGCGGGATCTCGACAGGTCTGCCGCATACCTTGATGACCTCTTCCGGGTCCTTAAGCAGGTGACCTGTGCAGACACACACCACCTCATCCTCGTTCCCTAGCATCCCCCTCGATACTGCTCGCTTTACGCCTGCGACAGAGGCAGCACTCGCAGGCTCAACGCCAATCCCCTCTAGTGTGGCTATAACACGCTGAGCCTCCACGATCTCATCGTCAGATACAGATTCGTAAAGCCCATTTGACTCCTTTATTGCCATAACGGCCTTTGGCCAATTTACCGGGTTGCCGATCCTTATGGCTGTGGCCAATGTTTCTGGATTTGACAGGGGCACCAAAGTTTCCAAGTTCTTCCTGAGCATGTTCACCACAGGCGCGGCCCCTTCTGCCTGAACGCCAAACATTCTAGGCAGTCTCTCAATTATTCCAGCGCTTTTGAACTCTCTAAACCCTTTCCATATGGCAGATATGTTCCCACAATTTCCCATAGGCACAGCAACAAACTCGGGTACATGGCCCAGCTGGTCGACCACCTCAAAGGCCAAGGTCTTCTGACCCTCAAGCCTCCAAGGGTTCACGCTGTTCAAAAGGTAAATTTCCATCTTGACTGATAATTCCATCACCAACTTCAGCGCGTCGTCGAAGTTCCCCCTGACAGATATCACTTTTGCGCCATGCATCAGTGCCTGGGCGAGCTTTCCCATGGCCACTTTTTCCGCTGGTAGAAGCACATAACAAGTCAAACCTGCCCTTGCCGCGTATGCGGACAGCGATGCGGAAGTGTTTCCAGTCGAGGCGCATGCCACTGCCTTTGACCCTAGGCTCTTTGCCTTAGTAACGCCCAAAGTCATGCCGCGGTCCTTGAAGCTTCCCGTGGGATTAGCTCCTTCGTACTTTATGTAGAGCCTTTTTACGCCAGTCCATTTGGCCAGCCTGTCACACCTGTAGAGAGGGGTACCCCCTTCCCTCAGAGTTACAATCTCAGAGCCTTCTTCCACCGGCAGGAACTCCTCGTAGCGCCATACTCCCAGAGGTCTGTCTGCCATATCGTCGAGCGAGACCTTAAGAGGTTCGATCACGACCTCCAGTAGGGAGCCACAACTCCTGCATACGTAAATTACCTCATCACTGCTGAACTCTTTCTTACACTTTATGCACCTTAGCTTGGACTTAGGAAACAACCTTAACACCCTCTCCAGCATTCCTATGCACCGAATAGCTGGACCGGATCCCCTCCTCCTCTAGAATTAACTTAAGAGTCTTGCCCAATTCTTCCCCCAAGTTGTTAGGACAGAGTGCAAACACTGAGGGTCCGGCCCCGCTTATGGAGAAACCATAGGCCCCTGACTCCAAGGCACACTTTTTCATTTCATTGAACTTTGGTATCAATTTTGCCCTAACAGGCTCGATGACAACATCTGATGATATTCCCTCCCCCATCAACGTGGGATCTCCTTTCATGAGACCCACCAGCAAGTTTCCAAAGGCCTGAGTCTGCCTAACCATATCCTGGAGGGGAACTTCCCTCGGGAGTATCTGCCTGGCAATTTTTGTTTTCTCCTCCCCGATCTCCACTTCAGGGGTTATTACAACTATCTCTACGTCTTTCATGGCCTCAAAGCGGA
>CAZZJY010000160.1:0-6861 GCA_964654895.1 uncultured Nitrososphaerota archaeon | reverse complement strand
CTGAGGTACTAGAGAAAATTAAAGCTGCTGCTGAGTTGCTAGAAGAGAATTTGGAACTAGAGACAATTTTGGAAATAGCAAATACGGCTCCACCAATAGAGCAGGAGCCAGTAATGTATCTCCATGAGGGCGAAGAGGTTACTGTTGGAGTTTTTATGGACATGGCATTTTCCTTCTACTATGATGAAAATCTATCAATACTAAAGGAAATGGGCGCTAAAATCTTAGTGATTGACAGTCTCTCCGATCAAAGCATAGGAGAAGACGTTTCTGGCTTAATAATAGGTGGTGGCTACCCTGAGCTGCTCTCAAAGGAATTGGAGGAGAACCAGCAGATGCGTCGGACGGTTAAGGAGAGAATAATGGACGGGCTACCTGTAATAGGTGAGTGCGGCGGACTAATGTATCTATGCAGATCGATTGAGTGGGCTGGAGTGAGAAGAAGTATGGTCGGCGTCTTCGACGGCGATGCCCTAATGCACCAAGACCCCCAGGCGCTTAGTTACGTTGAGTTGGAATCAGTCCGGTCAAGCCCGATCTCAAGCACGGGGAGGGTACTGAGAGGCCACGAATTCCACTATTCTTCTATCCATGGACTTTCGAGCGAATTTGCATTTAGGGTTCTTAGAGGGAAGGGGATCAAGGACCGCATGGATGGGGCTGTCTGCCAGAGTGCGGTGGGTATGTACACACACCTTCACTATTCAGCCTTCCCTGAGGTTCCTGCAAAGTTCCTTACCGAGTGTAGAGCTTACTCGCACCGTTAAAGCTCATAGATTGCTGTCCCTTAGGGCTTTCCTGATTATCTTTTTAATTTTCTTTGAAAGCGATGGATCTCTCCCTCCAGTTGTTACTCCTAGCTGGAACCTGCCATAATCGATTACTGCGGGGAATATTAAGCTACAGTCCTCGGGCGACGTCACCGAATTAACAAGCTTTTTCTTCTGCCTAGCCAGCTCAGAAATCTTAGAATTAACTACAGGATCGTCTGTGGCCGCGACTACAATATCGAAATAGTCAAGGTTTTTGGTTGCAAAATCAAGACCGTCCCCGACAATAATTCTGACTTTTCCGTCCATATGGTGCTTTTGCTCTTTGGTTACCACAGTCACCTCAGCCCCACCATCAATGAGTTTGAAAATTTTCCTCCTTCCGACCCTCCCTGAGCCGACTACAAGTGCCTTTAGACCCTCTGTAACAACGTAGAAGAGCATCCCTCTTTTTGTCAGAGCCATCCCTCCAATCAATCAAGGTTTTGTTATACAATTTAAACATGCACCTAAATACTGCATGCCAAGTTTTCATAAGAAACAAAAATTTTAAGTGTTACTTTTTTAAATAAAGGTAACATCAATAAGAACCAAGTATGGGGTTGTTAAGATATGAAGAAGAGCACTCTCACAGGAATAATCTTCGTTGCAATCTTAGCTCTAGTTTCAATAACCTTATCAACGAACATTGGCCACTTCTCGCCCAGCAACCTCCCTTTGAATAACACAATCGGCAATGAAAAAGTTTTGACAATCGGAACCACAAATATTGTTAAGACTGATAACTTCATTAAGGATTATTACATGGGTATATTTGCGGCTTGCTTTACCCTCGATCCTCTGGCGGCAGTGGACCAAGGTGGGAACATCATTCCATATTTGGTCAACTGGTCCACAACACATTCAAAGAATTGGGAACTTATCCTGATAAGGAATGCGACTTGGCATGACGGCATGCCCGTAACCGCTGAAGACTAAGCATTCACAATAACTTATCTGAAACAAAATGATCCGAATTACGCAACCCATTTTCAATTTGTGGTATCAGCAGAACCCAAGGACAATAGGACTGTTCTTGTAAAACTCAGTAAAGAATGGACCTCTTTCACAGTAAGTCTGGCTGCAACACGCATTATACCAAAGCATGTTTGGTCTAATGTTACTGATCCAGGAACTTATTCTGGTAGCAACAGGAATATTGGGTGTGGTCCATTCATGTACGGGGGGTTTGATTCCGCCTCAGGAACGATAACTTTCATTGCAAACAAAAACTACTGGAGGGGGTCACCCTCTGTGGACAAAGTAATCCTAAAATTCTACACTAACACAGACGCAATGCTGATGGCACTTAAGAAGGGCGACATCGCGGCGACTTACGCGTATGCTTCAGGAATAGATCCTGCATATGTACCGTCCCTACTTGAAGAAAAGAATATCTCATTCATTATTCAGCCGAATTTCGGAGTCGACAATAGTCTTTGGTTTAATAGCATGCGGTATCCATATAACTTAAGTGAGTTCAGGAAGGCAATAGCATATGCTTTAGATTATAATAGCTACGTGACTTTCATAGCGGCTGGATACGCGAAAGTACCGACGGAGGGTTGGATACCAGACAGTTGGGATTACTACGTTCAGAAACCATTGCTTGTTAAGAACATATCCTATACAACGTCAGTACTTGACTCTCTTGGCTTTATTGACAGAGACTTCGATGGTTGGAGGGACTATCCAAACGGAACAGCATTTACAATGAAAATTCATACAAGGTCAGACATAGCCCTTTCAATGAGGTTAGCTGAGCTAGTTAAGAGAGATCTCGAGGCCGTAAAGATTAAAGCTCAAATAATCCCCGCCGACGTCAGCACCTTCCAGACCATCACTCAAAAGACAAAGGACTTCGACACCGCCATTTCGAGGACCACATTCTGGGGTATGATCATGTACGCTGGGGCAGGCACACTTTACTTCGACAGCAGGAACATGGGGTGGGCTAATGTTGATGACCCGAAGTACCACGCGGTTGTGGACGAGATCCTGCTAACTTCTAACCAGACAATCACCAAGGAGCTGTACAAAACTTTGCAAGATCTTTATGCCAATAATATGTATGCCGTGCCCCTTTACTGGGGTAAGATAATTCAGCCCTATAGATCAGACTTGGTCAACGGACTCGTTTACGATACAATGTATGGCATACTCGGAAAAGACACTTGGTTTTCAGTAATGGTGAAAAACTAGTCAATTTTCCTGAGGGAACTCACTTGAAAACCTCCCTCCTTTTTTTCATTATGAGGAAGGTTCTGAGGTATCTGTTTTTATTCCTTTTAATAATCACAATAAATTTTCTGATACCGCGACTAATGCCAGGAGACCCGATGGTCTTTATTTTTGGCGAAGAAATTTATGGCGCCGCCATTAGAAACCCTGATCTTATTCAGTCGTTAATAGCAAAATATGGGCTAGAGATGCCAATGGGAGAGCAGTTCTGGATCTACTTAAACAACCTATTCAGGGGAGATTTTGGCTACTCGTTCAGCTTCGGTCGCCCGATTTCTGATATAATTGGGGAGAGGTTGCCACTCACTCTAATAATGACAGTTCCATCCACAGTCCTTTCCTTAATAATAGGGACTATTCTCGGTATGAGTCTGGGCTGGAAACCAGATAGCCTACCAAAACGTATTATTTCAACCACATGTGTGGCAATTCATTCAATACCAACGTACTGGTTGGGGATGTTGCTGCTCTTAGTTCTTTCATTGTGGGCTAGAGTGACTCCCATTGGAGGGGCGCCTCCTGTTGGATCATCTATATTAGATTTCATTCAGCACTTAGCTCTTCCAGTTTTTGTCTTAACAATTTTCAATGTATCATATGTGGCAATCATCATGCGAGGTTTAACAGTTGAGATCTCGGAGGAGCCTTTTGTCACAACTGCTCTATCGAAAGGTCTTAGTTGGTTCAACTTCAGGCTGCGCCATCTCCTTAAACCATCTCTTCCACCTCTGATTTCGCTTGCTGCGATTGAGATCGGGTTTGCTTTTTCTGGTGCACTGTTAGTGGAGATAGCATTCAGCTGGCCTGGCATGGGTTATACCATGTGGCAAGCTGTGACCGAGAGAGATTACCCCCTTCTCCAGGCGACATTCACATTGGTGGCTCTCGTAGTGATAGCTGCAAACGCCTTAGCCGATCTCCTTTCTTATTTACTTGACCCGAGGGTGAAATCATGATAAGATCCAAGCTGACCCTTGCGAAGGTCGAGATAGCAAGTATTGTTCTATTATCTGCAGTCTTTATGATGGCGGTTCTATCATTCATGCCTGAAGGGTACTTCGGGAGAGCATCAAGTGCGCCATACTTGCCTCCCTCCCTCTCTAACTTACTTGGCACCAATGACCTAGGAGACGATGTTCTGAGAACTCTTCTACAAGGAAGCAGAGTTTCACTGTCAATAGGAGCCCTTGGCGCTATGGTTTCTACAATCATAGGCGCGCTTGTTGGCATATTCGCGGGATTCATGGGCGGAATTATAGACGAGATTATGAGTTCGTTTACAGACATTTTTATGGTCGTGCCCGCCCTACCGCTTATGATTGTCTTGGCGGCTTACCTCGGATCATCTTTCCTTAATGTGGTTATAGTTATAGGATTGCTTTGGTGGACCACTACAGCGAGATTGGTGAGAGCACGTGCGCGCCAGATCAGGGGGGCTCCCTTTATAGAGGGACTAGTGGGTTTAGGTGCCAGTAAGCTATACATAATGCTGAGGCACGTTCTTCCAAACGTCTGGGGGGTTGTCTTTGCTAGATTCGTACTTGCAGTCTCGAGCTCAATCCTGCTAGAGTCGGGACTAAGCTTCATTGGTTTGGGAGATCCACAAAATCCGAGCTGGGGTATGATGCTCCATTTCGCCATGACGAGAGGCGCTCTTTTGTACGGGGCTTGGTGGACATTTGTGCCACCGGGTCTGTGCATCTCAATTACATCTTTGGGATTTATTCTATTAGGTATGGGATTGGAATGGAGGTACAAAATGAGCACAAAGTCAATTAGTGATCTTTTATGATGCTCTCAAAATATAAAACGTCAGAGGCAAGGAATCAGATAGTAACAGAGAGTCACTTCATGCTCGAGTGCAGGAATATAAAAAAGGAATTTAGATCTTCCATCAAAGGAAGTTTTCTAGCTGTGAACGACGTCTCTCTATCGGTCAATGGTGGAGAAGTAGTTGCGATCATTGGCGAGTCGGGTAGCGGTAAGACTACCTTGGCGAAGATACTTGCAGGTTTTCTCGAACCAACTTCTGGAGAGGTTCTTTTCATGAAAAAACCACTCACTGAGATGGGTAAACAAGAAATGCTTTACTTCAGAAGGAATGTGCAGTATATTCCCCAGTGTCCAGATTTGGCTCTAGATCCCATGTGGTATATATATGACAGCATCGCTGAGCCACTCAGGATACACCAGATTGCTAGGTCGCAGAGAGAAGAGTTGGAGGTGGTTCGATCAGCCTCATCTCGTTTTGGTTTAGGGTTGGACCAGCTTAGGCGAAAGCCAAGGGATGTTAGTGGAGGCGAGCTCCAAAGGGCTTTGTTGAGTAGGTCGATGGTACTTAATCCTAAGGTGATAATTGCAGATGAGCCAACATCGATGCTTGATCCTTCAACACAGGCGAAGATAGTCCATCAACTTATTGAAGTGCAAAAGGAAACGGGTTTGGCAGTACTCTTTGTCACCCATGATCTGGAGTTGGCTAAGAAGATCTCAGATAGGATCTGTGTCATGTTGGGTGGCATGATAGTTGAGTCCGGGGACACATTGGAGGTCTTCTCTTCCCCCATTCATCCCTATACATCATCACTCATCTCTCGTTTAACTTATTCTTCTGAAGTTGTGGAGAAAACAGATTCTGCATGCCCTTTTTACGGTCAATGCGACGTCTCCGTCAGGACATGTTATAACTTGCCTCCTCCTGAATTCAAACTTGAGGGAGGAAGGTCTGTGAGGTGTTGGATCTTTGCGTAACATCATCGAGATCAGGGGACTGAAGGTGACTTTTAAAATGAACGGGATGCAGATTGTTGCGCTGCATGATATTGACCTGGACCTCCGCATGGGCGAAGTTTTGGGTGTGCTGGGCGAGTCAGGTAGCGGCAAGACTGTTCTGCTCCACTCTATACTTCGCATCCTCCCTGAAAATGCTTACACACGTGGGCAGATACTCTACCGTGGTAATGACTTACTCTCAATAGATCTGCAGAGGGCAATGCATATCATTGGCAAAAATTTCGCGTTAATCCCGCAAGGGTTTGGCTCGCTTAACTCCTTCCTGAAATGCTGGCTCCAGATATCCGAGCGTCCTATGGAGCATTACGGGATGGAAAAGGAAGAGGGTTACAAAAAGGCGACTCAACTCTTAGGGGATCTGGGAGTAAACTTCCCTGCTAGCGTTGCCAAGGGCTATAGACACCAGCTAAGTGGGGGCATGCTGCAGCGTGTTCTCGTAGCCATGGGCATCTCCGGTCCGTCAGAGGCAATCTTCTTGGACGAGCCCACAAAGGGTTTAGACGAGAAGAAGAAACGCTTGGTGATCGAGCTTCTCAGACTGGCGAAGCGAAAAACCGGTGCAATAATGGTTGTCTCACACGATCTTGACTTTCTGAAAGAGATCTCTGACAGAATCTGCGTCATATATTGTGGCAATGTTGTAGAAGTCGCGGAGGTTAGTGAATTCTTCAAATCTCCTAAGCACCCTTATTCCATTGCGCTTCTTAGCTCTCTCCCTTCTAAAGGGCTCAAGCCTATAAAAGGAGAGATTCCGAGCATGTTATGTCCGCCGAGTGGATGTAGATTCAACCCGCGTTGTATGCACAAATCCAAAAGGTGCACAGAGGAGAGGCCACCCTTGGTGACAGTTAATGGTGGAATGGTGAGATGCTTCAATTATGTCAAAAATTAGTAGAATAAAAAATATAAAAAAGATCTACGGCTATGATGAGGAGCTTTGGTGCAAAGTACTGCTCAGCCAACGTGGAACTGGGGAGAGAGATGTTAGGGTCATAGAAAGTATCTTACGAAGATTCAG
>CAZZJY010000159.1:0-5366 GCA_964654895.1 uncultured Nitrososphaerota archaeon | reverse complement strand
GAATTTGTCTCCGAAGGAAAATACGATCCCCCTCCGGGGGAAGACGGATTGAATTTTGTGAATAGAGACATAGTCTCCATAAAAGACTTTACAAAAGACGAGTTGGAGCACATCTTCAAAACAGCTGAGAAAATGGAAGCGCATGGATACGACAGCGCTCTTCTTCAGGGCAAAAAAGTCGGCCTCCTGTTCTACGAGCCCAGCACTAGAACTAGGATGAGCTTCGACGTCGCTGCGCACGCCCTTGGAGCCGAGACCATCTGGTTTGCTGGAGTGGAGGGCACTTCTGTCATGAAGGGCGAGACGCTCAAGGACACCATAGAGACTGTGGCGAATTATGTGGACCTTATAGTCATGCGCCATCCATTTGACGGGTCGGCGAGGTGGGCGGCAGACGTCACCACTAACCGGGCGAAGAGGGGTCATAAAAAAGTGCCCATAATAAATGGTGGGGATGGTAAAAATGAGCACCCTACCCAGACAATGCTAGACCTCTATAGCATCAGAAAAACTCAAGGACGCATCGATGGTCTAGAGATTGCGATGGTTGGGGATCTTAAATATGGAAGGACAGTTCACTCACTCTCATATGCCCTGTCCCTGTACAACTGCAAATTAATGTACGTTGCTCCTGACTCTCTGCAGATACCAGAACATGTCGAGGCTTTCCTAAACAGAAACAACATAAAATACTCTAAACACTCCAAAATCGAGGACATTATACCAATTGCCGACGTCATATACATGACGCGGATACAAAAAGAGAGGTTCCCTGACGAGAACGAGTACAACAAAGTGAAAGGCGTCTTCAAAATAAACCGTGCCCTTCTATCAAGGGCAAAGCCCACGGCGTGCCTAATGCATCCTCTCCCTCGCGTGGACGAGATCTCCGTGGATTGCGATGAAGACCCGAGGGCCTATTACTTCGAGCAGGCTGGCAACGGGGTACCTGTTAGGGCGGCCCTTCTTTCCTTAATAATGGGGGCGATCGAGTGATGGGAGAAAAAACAACCCCAAAAGATGCAAAGAAGGGGCTGATGGTGAGGCCCATAAAGGACGGGACTGTCATTGACCACATACCCCCAGGAAAGGGCATAAAGATCGCAGAGATGCTGAACCTCTTTCACCAAGACTCGGTGGTTATAATTGGGCAGAATCTGGAGAGCACAAAATACGGCAAGAAGGACCTAATAAAAGTCGAAAACAAGTACCTTAAAAGCGATGAATATAACAAGATATCCCTAATAGCCCCCAATGCCACTACAAACATAATAAAAGACTATACAATCCAGGAAAAGAAAAAGGTTGTTGTTCCTGATGTACTCGAGAACGTAGCAGTTTGTGTCAATGCCAACTGCATATCAAACAAGGAACCAGTCCCTTCACTAATGTATACCGTTAGTAGAGATCCGCTGGTTCTCGTATGCCACTACTGCAACTTTGAATGCAAGGAGGGTCTCATAAGACTGAAGACATGATTCTGGTGATGTCCTTTGTCCTTGCTAATAAGGAACGGCAAGATCATTACACACAGGGGTCACTTTGATGCTAATGTGCTCCTTTGGAATGGTAAGATCGCCGTTTTCACAAAAAATGAGCTGAAGGCAGATGAGGTCGTAGACGCAAGTGGGAAGCTGGTTATGCCTGGCGTAATTGACCCACACGTTCATTTCAGGCAACCTGGAATGCCTTCAGAGGACTGGGCGTCGGGATCAAAGGCAGCTTTGGCTGGTGGCGTTACCACTGTTCTTGACATGCCAAACACAAAACCTCCCACAACAACTTTATTGGAACTTGAAAAGAAAAAAGCCTTAATCAGCACATCTGCACCTGGCGGTCCGTTGGTGAATTATGGGCTCCACTTCGGCGTGACTACTGGGAACTTGGAAGAGGTTTTTAGGGCGGTGGGCTGGGACTCTCCGACGCTCTTAGCCGCATCTGCAAAGATCTTCATGGGAAGCTCGACGGGCGATCTTCTCATCAGAGACCTTGAGACTATCAGGCAGGTGATACGGGGATCTAGGCTCGTGAGCGTTCATGCCGAGGACGAAGAGATTATAATGATGCATTCAGATAAGCTCGACCATTCCTCTCGGAGGCCAAAGTCAGCCGCAATCTCTGCCATAAGGAAACTCTTGTCCGTCGGCCAGCAAGGGAGGGTATACGTCCTTCATGTGACATCCTTGGAGGAGGCAGAACTAGCTTCCCCATTCTATAGGGAGGCAACCCCACACCACCTTTTTCTCAACTCTTCGGCATTGAGGGAGCTTGGTAACTATGCAAAGGTGAATCCGCCGCTCCGCGAAGAGAGCGACAGAAGGTCGCTTTGGCAGGCGCTCCTGAACAATATGATCGAGGCTATAGGCTCTGACCATGCCCCACACCTAAAGGAGGATAAGGCGAAGGAGAACGCTCCTTCGGGTATGCCTGGGGTGGAGACATCGCTCCCGCTGATGATAAACGCCTCCCTCAACGGTCTCATAGGGCTCGAGAAGGTCGTAGAGTTGATGTGTTACAACCCGTCAAGAATTTTCTCTATCAAGGGCAAGGGGAAGATGGAGCTTGGAGCTGATGCAGATATTACCATTATTGACCCGAATATAGAGAAGAAGGTGACTGCCGACGAACTCCACTACAAATGTGGGTGGACCCCTTATGAGGGGATGCGATTGAAGGGATGGCCAGTCATAACTATTCTCGGCGGAAAGGTTGCATTTAGGGAGGGAGAATTCTATCCAGTGCGTGGCAAGGAGGTCTCCTATGCATTTTGAACTTCCAAAGGATAGGCTCGTGATCCCCTCTGGCGTTGTGGCTTCTTCTCCTGACATAGTAAAGAAGCTTGAAGATGCGGAGGGTCTTGGTGTGATAACAACTAAGAGCATAGGCATTTCAGAGAGGGACGGTTACAAAGAGCCAATAATCGCTGGAATCTTTGGGTCCTTAGTAAACGCGGTCGGGCTAGCGAACCCTGGCATTGATGCGTACATAAGTGAGATCAGGCACATCTACCCCATCAAAAAAGTCCTGATGACTTCTATCTTCGGTTCGTCATCAGAGGAGTTTGCCTCACTGGCATCGAAGGTCGAAAAGTATACCGACTGGATAGAGCTAAACCTCTCTTGTCCACATGCAAAAGGATACGGCGCCACCATAGGGACTTCGCCAGTGCTCGTTAGGGAGGTCATTTCGTCAGTGCGAGAGGTTACAGATCTCCCAATATTCGCCAAACTGGTCCCAAGCCCGGGATCTATCGGTTTAATAGCGAAGACGGCAGTGGATGCGGGGGCTGATGGCATAACTGCGGTAAACACAGTCGGTCCCCTGAAATTTATAGACGAGAGGACCGGTGCCCCTATCCTCTCAAACGTCTACGGGGGACTATCAGGTGCTGCCATTAAGGAGTTGGCGCTCAAATGTATTTTGGAAGTTAGAGAGAACGTTTCTGTGCCCATAATAGGAATGGGCGGGATCACAGATCCTTCAGACATTGCCGCTTTCAATTCAGCGGGCGCATCGCTCTTCGGAATAGGCACGGCCCTAATAGGGCTTAATACAAAAGAACTTATGGCTTTTTTTAAGGGGTTCGCCTCAGGCTCAAAGAAGCCTCTCCACACACGTGCCCCCCTTTCATACAAGGAGTTCCATGTCAGGGAGGCGTGGGGCTCGTCAACCAGAGTCTTAGTACTTGATGGGACGATCGACGCACTACCAGGTCAGTTCGTATTTCTGTGGCTTCCAGGAATTGGCGAGAAGCCCTTCTCCTTGGCCCTGAACGACCCCATCACCCTTCTAATCAAGAGTGTTGGCCCTGTCTCATCGTCTCTCGCCTCCCTAGAAGAGGGGGATAAAGTCCTTCTCCGGGGTCCTTATGGCAATGGATACATCCCAAAAGGCAATGTGAACTTGGTCGGCGGGGGGTCGGGTGTAGCCCCGATCCATTTCATAGCAAAACTTTTCCAAAAACAGGTCACTTCAATCTTTGTTGGTGGAAGGACCGCAGCAGACCTCCCACTTTATGAGGAGCTAAGGAATCTGGCAGACGTCAAGGTCTCAACGGAGGACGGGAGCTTAGGCGCCTGCTCAATGGTCACCGACATTTTAGATTTAACAGGCTTGAGTGGTGAGTTCTTTAACTGTGGACCCGAGTCCATGTTAGTCAGGGCAGCTGAAATGGAATCCAGAGTAACAACCCCAGACAGGATCTTCTGTGCTTTAGAGCGTTACACCAAGTGTGGTGTGGGAATATGCGGCAGCTGTGCTATGGACGGTCTTAGAATATGCGTGGATGGACCTGTATTCCAATATTCAACACTTAAAAAATGTACAGATTTTGGGAGATATAAGAGACGCCCAAGCGGCAGGAAGGTTTCAATGAATGAGTGTAGAGAGTCTAAAATCTGAATTCTCTAGGTTCCTTCTTGAAATAGGTGCCGTAAAGTTTGGCTCGTTCAAGTTGAAGAGTGGCAGGCTCTCCCCATACTTCGTCAACCTTGGGGTAGTTGGTGATGGGGAATCCATATGGCGGCTAGGCGAATTCTATGCTAGAGCCTTGGTGGAGTTCGGTCTAGTGGGCGAAGTTGACGTCCTGTTCGGTCCATCCTACAAAGGGATTCCAATAGTGGTTTCTACCTCAATAGGCCTTCACAAGATCTTCAACATTTCTAAGAAGTTTGCATTTAATAGAAAAGAAGCCAAAGACCACGGAGAGGGCGGACTTATTATAGGCAGTGTGGGCGAGGGGGACAGGATAGGCATTCTAGACGATGTCATGACCACTGGCAAGACAAAAGAGGAGACCCTATCAGTCCTATCCTCTATCGACAACGTGAAGATCGCCTTTGTCCTCATTGCCGTAGACAGGCTAGAGAGGGGCGAGACGGAGTACATGGCAACTGTAGAGTTCCATAGGAGATATGAGATTCCTGTTAAATCAATAGTCGACGTTCTGGATGTGGCAAAAGCAGCCCTTGAATATGGCTCAATAACTATGAAAGAGATGGAAGCAATATCAAACTATCTAAAGATCTATGGGGGGAAGACCTATTAGAGGAATAATTCAAGAGAGGAGTGTAGTAATAGCCTGCGACGTCAGCTCTATTGAGAGGCTGGTCGAGATCGTTATAAATTCGTGCGACTTTGATCTAGTGGGAGCTTATAAAATCGGCTTCAGCCTCGCTCTTCGATTCGGTCTACCCAAGGTCGTCTCAACTATACGGAACTATTCGGAAAAACCAATAATATATGATCATCAAAAAGGAGCAACCGACGTCCCACACACTGGCAGCATCTTCTCAGAGGCGCTAGCCGAATCCGGGGTGGACTAAGCAATAATTTTCCCCATCAACAGAGCCGCAACCCCAATAGCC
>CAZZJY010000158.1:0-7202 GCA_964654895.1 uncultured Nitrososphaerota archaeon | reverse complement strand
ATACCTTTGGCTCAACTCCCCAGTTGAGTGGGACGGACTGAAAGGAATTTTGCCTGACTGCCCTCACGGGCCATCAGTTAGAGCCCCCTTGGAGAGATCTGGCAATTCCCTCTTCACCTATGATCCCTCAGGGGCGAGGTGGGATATCATGGGAGAGGTCAAGATCCCTCATGGTCTGACCGAGATAGAGTCTGCACTATTCATTACTCACCCCCCGCTCAGAGATTTTTTAAGGATCCACCCAGGGGAACTCTATCTCACATTGGTCCCTCCACACAGCAAGAATGTCCTGTACAGTCCGGCAAAAGAGGGGATCCTCCTCTTAGCAGCCTCTCTAAACATTCCGGAGGGTTGGTAATTTATGCAACAGGCAATCTCGAGGATTCTGATTGCTGTCGCCATTGTGGGAATAATCTCATATGCAGCCACCTATGCTCCTCTGATAATCAACAGGGACTTAGGATCAGAGACGTTGAGAGAGAAGGCAGCCGAACTAGGATCATACTTAGTCGAAAAGGACCCAAAGATCGTTTATGGTTTCTCCACTGGATCTAGGACTATGACTGCTATAAGGGTTGGTGAAAACAACATAACCCTGTACTTGGCTGGAGACGTGCTCCAATGGCACATTCCAAAGAATGCCCTCTTCGTTAGGGGGGCTCAATTTGCTTCACCACCCGCGTCCGAGGTGTCAAAGAGCACATCCGACACACTGCTGTTCTACTCCACTCCTGAAGGGTTCTACTTTCAACCCAAAGTTATTGTGACCCAACCAGTCACGTCTACTGATATCAGTGATATGCCGCTACACATCCTCTCAATAAGAACCTGCTACCTCTCAAACTTCACAATATCCGGATCATTTGACCTCTTAAAGGAGAGCACAGAGGCTGAGAGGCATGTATACGAGCGGGTGTTTCTTTACGACGGGACTGTCGGCGTTTATGTGAACGGTGTGAATTCTCTCCTTTTCGAAGTGAAGAAAGGTGAGAAGCTTATGGTAGAATTTTTGCACTACAATGTGAAACTGAAACCTATGACTAGGAGTTGATCAAATGGACAGAGTCTTGGTGGAGGTTTTGATCACCACCTCTTTATTGTCACTATCGGCAGTTATAACGACCTCATCCTCGCTTACCTATGCAAGACTCAAACAATTTACAGAGGAGCTATCTTCTGAGAAGGCCCTGTACTCACTCTCCGGAACAATAAAGGGCGCGGTTGTGGCCTCCATCACATCTGGTAAGAACGTGAGCACTTCAATATCATTTTATAATCCGGTAACAGTTGAGGCTGAGGGAGAATACCTCAAAGTTTATCTAACAAATTCAGTTAGGTCAATTTACCTTGGTATTATGACAGTGGGTGGCGGAAGTGGTAGAGTATTTCACATCACTGCCTCTCAAAATCTAGTCTTTTTGACCTCAAATCCATAGAGGATTGAAAGCTCAACTGGGGTACCTGTCATCCATCTTATGATTCGAGTCATGGGCCTCCACTTTCCCACTTTTCCCTAACATATTGCTTGACTAGAAAGCCTACGGTTTTAACCGTAGGATGATTTCATTTTTAAAGTACTGACTACGGCGATTTGTGGGCCCTCTTCCCGTTTGAGTAAAGATGTTATACTAGTACATGTGAAGCCGGCTAACACCTTCAAAGTCAGAAGGTTTGGAACTTGATGTTGAATGTTTTAATAAGGGGTCAAGTAAATTCGGTCTCACTGAAGTTTACGCCTCCTTAAGGAGATCCTCCCTGTCATGACCTTTTCCGTAGTGAAAACTTTTGCTGCCATGTAAAGCGTGAATAATGTGAAAAATGCCATGTATACCAAACCGGCCAATATCGGTCCATAATTGCCAGTAATCAGCGATTGCGAAGCCAGAACTGGGTAAGTAAATGGTATAGCATACAGTACAGCCTGAATGGAAAGAGGCAAGGTTTGCATATCGCCCATCATGAGAAATATCGTCGGAAGGAATATCGGGACGATGACAACACCGATTATCGACTGTGCGCCCCTAACGTCCTGTGACAGGGTTCCAAGCGTCAATGCTAGTGCTAGGGCAGATACTAAGGCACCAAATAACGTCAGTCCTAGGAGAAAGTAACCTTCGGGAGGGGGTATTAACCCAATAGTGGTAAGGTCTAGGTTACCGATCGAGCTGGTCGCCTGTGACGTTATAGCGCCTATATAATATGTGAAGGCAAAGACATTGGCCACTGTCGCCAGCAGTGCTATCGTCACAGACCCTACAAGCTTGCCGAACAGGATGTTCAGCCTGCTTACGGGTATGGTTAATAGGGTCTCAAGCGTCTTCGCTTCCTTTTCAATCGCAATCGATGTTGCTGCAACCTGCATTGCGAGTATGAGAACTATCATTATAACCAACGGTCCCATCAAGCCTTGCATTCTCACAATATTCGTTAAAACGTATGGCGATATGGGCTGGGCAATGCCCTTTATCACCGATTTTTCATTAACTGAGAGCGGATTCATAACAGAGTCCGGGTCAGCACCGGGTATATTCTCAGATATGAGATCCCTCACCAACCGACTTTCAATCTCGTTCAGAAGTCCAGCCACCCTCTGAGCGTTCAGCGACTCGAGTATGGAAAAATCCTTAAAACCATAGTGAACAAGCACCTCTCCTCTATTGCCCGACTCTATTCTTTGCGACAAGCCTTCCGGGAGTACCACCAAAATCCCTCCACCACTGATGTCTCTGATGACTTCTTCGTACGGTCCATCCGCCAATCTTACCGAAACACCCCGGTCACGTAAGGACTCTATGATTCTCTGGGCGATCTCGCCTCTGTCTTCGTCTAGAACATAGACTGTGAGTGTTCCTGAACTCTTCTCTATCAATGAGCCTGTTGAGATGTTAATGGCGGCTCCCATTAGTGGGAGTATGAGTGCTGGGAACAATATCATTCCGATGAGTATCTTCGGATCCCTGAGTAGATCCTTGACCTCCTTTATTATCAGAAGTCTAAGCCCCTTGGGCAAACCCTACCACCTTCATGAAAGTATCCTCCAAATTGGCAGCAGAGTATTTGCTCTTGAGGTACTCCGGGCTGCCTGTTTCGATGATCCTTCCTTGGTCGATGAGTGCCACCCTGTCGCAAAGGTACTCGACCTCTAGCATGTTGTGGCTCGAAATCAAGACTGTGGTGCCATGTTCCTTCGAATATGACTTTATCACCCTTCTCAAGTGGTATGCATGTGTGACATCTAGCCCTGAGGTGGGCTCGTCTAATATCGCGAGCCTCGGCTTAACCATCAAAGTCCTGGCCAGTAGAAGACGCCGCCTCATTCCCTTGCTGTAGTTCGAAGTCTTCTCCTTTAGTCTATCCCCCAGCCCAGATATTGCCGTCGCATCCTCAATGGCACACTCGATCTTCTCATCATCGTCATAGTAGAACGATGCCATAAACCTGAGGTACTCCAGACCTGAGAGGTTAGAATAGGCTCCAGCCTCCTCCGGCAGGTAGCTTATAAGCCTCCGGACTTCATTGCCTTCCCTGAGGACGTCCTTGCCGCATATTTCAACATGCCCCGAGGTGGGCTTTATAATGGTGGCGAGTATCCTCAAGGTGGTGGTCTTTCCTGCGCCGTTTGGACCAATTAGTCCGAAGATTTCGCCCTCTTCTACCTCAAATGTTATGCCGTCCAGGGCCCTCCTGCCTGGATACTGCTTTACAAGGTCCCTAACGACTACGACCTTCGCCATATGTCCTCCTAATCGTATACACACTTAAATTCATTTTTTGGTCTCCGGCGTCTAAAAACAATAAAAAAGATTTTGAGCCCGGTGTTTCTGATTTCTGATCAGTCTAGGGGATGGGCCCACTTTTCCCTCCTGTACGCCATGTCCCAGAACATGTACTCGTACTCGCTGCTGATTAAAAACGCTTTCATGGAAGCACCGATCGCTTCCTCTGGCTCGCCTCTTGCAGCGCGATCAAGAGCCTCGATTATCTTTGAGACCAGATCTTGATATTCTCTGGAGATGTATGTTTTTATCCACTCATCGTAGAGCGGATCTGGTGATCCCTCAAGAGCCTCTCCGATTTCCATGTAACTCCAATAACATGGCGTAATTGCAGAGACCGACTCGACAAATGAGCCCAAAGAAGCCGTGCACAGAAGATGCCTCGTGTACGCATAGCATGTGGGGGCATACTCAACTCTCCTGAAATCTATGCCCCCGAGCCTTTCTCCTAACCTGTTGAGACCTTCGATCTCCACACTTTCCGACGAGCGCCTCATGTCAGAGAGGAGCCTCTTCGAGTCCTCATCTGTCGCTTTTGCCTCCATAATCCCAAGACACCTTATCATGCACTGCAGGAAAAGAAAATCCTGCGCGATGAAGAACTTGAATGAGTCCTTGGGCAATGTGCCCCTCCTGAGCTCTTCAAGAAATGGATGTTCGAGTATGTTCTTCCATATGTGGTCTGCTCTTTGTCTGAAGACTTTAGAGATCACCAAAACCCCTCCTCATTGCATAGTACAACACAGATGTGGCGATGAAAGTTGGCAGAGTTGCACCGATGTCCGGCAGAAACTGCTGTAAGATGTAGTAAATGGTCACCCCGATCATCCACGCGATTATGGCTATCAAACTCACCCCATGCCTGAACCAATAGCACCCCGACGGCGAATAAAGATCTTGGATACTGTATCTCCTCTTCTTCAGAAGGAAGTAATCTACGACAACTATCGCAAATAATGGGACAAAGACCGCTCCGATTATGTAGAGGAAATGCACAAACGCCTCAAGCCATGGAAGGAATGCGATTATTATGCCCGCAACCCCTGTTATCACACTCCCCTGCCACTCCTTCACCTTCGGGAATATGTTTATGATGGACATGTTGGCAGAATAAATGTCCAAAAATGTTGTGGTAATGGTCCCAAACCAGATCACAAAAAGTGCTATTATCCCAAAGGTGAAGCCCCCTACCTGTGTTACGTAAACAGTGGGGTCGTACATTCCAAATGCAAGGGCGCACGCAAGACCTGTTATATAGAACCAAGAATTGACGCTGCCCTGTCCGATGAGCGAACCAAAAAACCCGCCCTTTGAGGATCTGGCGAAGCGCATATAGTCTGCCGCCAGAGGTGCCCAAGACAAGGGCATTATCAAAGCCAGATCGAAGGCAACGCCGGGGGGCATCCCCCATGATGGCTTGGATGCCAAATAGTCCCACCCATAGTTCACAAACACAAAATAGTTTATGACGAGCGTTGTTACCACCAGTGCCGTCACCGAGGCTCTATTGAACAGCTTCCAGCCCTCTGCCCCAAATATGGCGAGTGCAGTGCATATCACACCACCTACCAAAACCCAGTAGGGAAAGCCAGTGAAGTTGAAAAGAATTGATCCAATTTGGTCCGCTGCAGAGGCGTTTATGAATAGCATCCAAGCGGTCCAACCTATGAGCGTGACGTAATTTAATGCACTCATGAGATATGAGCCCCTCAAACCGAAGCTGGCCCTCACGGTTACCATGGAGGGTATGCCGAGGTCTGAGCCTATTACGCCAGCCGCTGCAAATATGATGCTTCCGACGAACGATCCAAGGATTATTAGGATTATGCCCGGTATCCACCCTATTGGATACAGATATCCTCCGCTGTACCAGACATCCACCACTATGGCCGATCCTGCCCACAGCAGTGCAAGGTCCACACCTGTGAGTACCCTGTCCTTGGGCTCAACTGGATATATGGCGGATTCTGAGTACTTCAAAATTCTCCCCTTATCATAAACTTCATGTTGATAATAAAAACTTTTATATAATCTGGTTATCATCAAACACATGCGGTAAATCTATTACTGTGGACTTAAATATTGACCTCTTGGTGAAGAGTTTGCCCAAGGTCAATACCAAGAAAGTTTCGTGGAAAGAAGTCGAGCTGTGGAGTAGGATAGTCAGCGACAAGATACTGAATTCTGGATGGAGGCCCGACGTCATCATCGCGATCTCCAGAGGAGGGTACGTTCCAGCCCGTCTGGTCTGTGACCGTCTTATAGTGGGCGAGCTAGTCTCCTTACAGGTCTCACACTGGCCATCGGCAGCACAAGTTGCGAAGGAAGCGGGGGTGAAATACCCCCTGCAATGTGATTTGAACCACAAGAAGGCACTAATAGTGGACGACATTGCCGACACAGGAGAATCCATCATAATTGCAAAGGATCACATATGGACCAAGTGCAAGCCCGACGAGCTGAAGGTAGCAACCCTCCAGTGGATCTCCACGAGCAGCAAGATTAAACCTGACTATTACGCCGAGGAAGTCAAGGAGTGGGTCTGGTATCAATACCCATGGACGCGCCTTGAGGATATCGTGGGCTTCTTCAAGAGGGTTGTGAACGAAGAGAAAGAAAAGGACACGTGGGACCTGGAAACTCTCGCTGGTCGTTTCCCAGAGTGGTTCGGTGTAACCTTTGACAGGTGGTACTATGAGAGGGCTTTGGCTTACTTAGTGGAAAGCGGATTCTTCGTCAAAGAAGGCAAGATTTATCGACGGGTTTCCAAATAGTTTTATACTCTTTCTCCCATAGCTCCAATGGGTGATCTTTTTGTCATCGACATGTAGCGCCGAGATCGGCGTCATAGGGGGCAGCGGTTTTTATGACCCTGCCATGTTTGAGTCCATCGCCGAGGTCAAGATCCATACCCCCTACGGCTCACCATCAGACATCATCACCATAGGCGAGGTCAAGGGAGTAAGGGTCGCATTCCTACCGCGCCATGGAAAGAGGCACTCAATACCGCCCCACCTCATAAACTACCGTGCGAACATATGGGCTATGAGAGACTTGGGCGTGAAGAGGATACTCGCACCTTCAGCAGTGGGCAGCCTGAGGGAAGAGGTTAGACCGGGTGACATTGTCATCCCGGACCAGTTCATAGACTTCACCAAGGGGCGGGCATACTCTTTTTACGACGGCGCCGTTGTGGGGCACTTTTCTTTGGCTGACCCTTTCTGCCCAGAACTCAACAAAATCTGTGTTGATACTGCAAGGGGGTTGGGTCTGCCCTGTCATCACCCTGCGACATACATATGTATAGAGGGTCCAAGGTTTTCCACTAGAGCAGAGTCCAGGCTCTTCCGCAGCTGGGGCGCCGACATAATTGGAATGACCCTGGTTCCCGAAGTCTCCTTGGCAAGAGAGAGCGGCATTTGTTAT
>CAZZJY010000157.1:0-7509 GCA_964654895.1 uncultured Nitrososphaerota archaeon | reverse complement strand
GCTGAACCGCTCTTCCGATCTTTTGGGATAAAGGTTGAGGCAGTTTTGAATGAGAGCGTTCAAGATCACATAAGAAGCGACACGAAGATGGTCTTCGTGGAGACGATAACAAACCCCGTATTGAAGGTCTCTGACATACCTACGCTCATAAAGACCTGCAAGGAAAAAGGCGTAATGATGGTTGTGGACAACACCTTCGCGACTCCGGTGAACTTCAGGCCCCTTGAGTTTGGCGCTGAGTACGTGGTTGAGAGTGCCACCAAGTATCTGGGCGGGCACAACGACGTGATTGCGGGCATACTGGCAGGGTCTGGTCTGGACCAGATTTGGGAGTGGAGGAGGAACCTTGGGGGCTCGCTAGATCCCTTTGCGGCATACCTAGTCCTGAGGGGGCTCAAGACCCTGAAGCCCAGGGTCCAAGAGCACAACAGGAGGGCTAAAGAGATAGCAGAGTACCTGGAGAGTCACAGGAAGGTGAAGAGGGTCCACTACCCGGGGCTGAGGTCTAGCCGGTATTTCGAGATGGCAAGCAAGTTCATGAAAGGGTTCGGCGGCGTGGTCGCCTTCGAGGTGGAAGATGGCGAGAAGGCCCAGAGGCTGCTCAGATCTTTCAGGCTGATCAAGACCGCCCCCAGCCTGGGAGGGGCAGAGACGCTGATAACACACCCAGCTTCATCGTCCCACAAGAACATAAGCCCTGCAGAGAGGAAGGAGCTGGGCATAGAGGATGGGCTCCTGAGGATATCGGTGGGGCTTGAGGACATCGAGGATATAATCAGGGATCTGGAGCAGGGTCTGGAGAGTGTCTAGTATTATTACTCGCTTCTCTAATGGTCATCGTCAAGGAATAGCTGCTATGAAAATCCTCGAAGGTATTTGAAATTTCCATTTAGGGTTAGATCTTTCTTATCTTTCACCTATGTCGGGAGAAGACGCTTTTACGACAAAAAAGAGGCCGTTCATATGGCTCAAATTATTCCATAAGCAGACCCTATTACTGTGGATTGTTAGGAAATGGTTGTTGCTGGTTGCTGAAAGCTGAATTTGTCCACCCACTTCCCTGATGCTATTTTATTTAGCCATTATAATGAAAAATGTTGGGGGGTTTGTGCCATATAGTTTATATAGGCGATTAAAATAGTACCAATGCTAGCAACCCATTCTATCAATTTTTTTAAATTAATTACTCAAAAAACTTTTAAAAGCTCAGGAGGGGTATTGTAATTTGCCCGATCTGGTGTTCAATTATGACAGAAGCGATTCTTAATGGTAAGCTACCACCCCCAGTTAGAAGGAGCGATGGTGTAATAGAGCCATTCGACAAGGAGCGCATAGTGAAGAGTCTGGTCAAGGAGACCCAGCTAGTCAAGGTCCTCTACAACCTTCCCCCCATTAGCGAGGAGGAGGCCAGAATGATCGCCGGGGAGGTCGAGGAGGACATAAAGAACATGAAGCTGCGCTTCTTGAGCGGACCTCTGATAAGGGAGCTGGTGAGCGTGAAGCTCCTGGAGCACGGGTTTGATAAGTACAGAAATGTTTACACGAGGGTAGGCATGCCACTTTATGACGTTTACTCAATTGATCACTCTGAAGGGTATGAGGCGAAGGAGAACGCCAACCTGCAGCCCAACCCGGAGACATTCCACAAGAAGAAGGCGGACTTTCTCAGCAAGGAGTCCTACTTGCTGATGATGCCGCCTAGGATAGCAGACGCCCACCTGAGGGGCGACATCCACATACACGACCTGGAGTACTGGGGGACGCGCCCGTTCTGCCAGGACCACGACCTCAGGTACTTCTTCTACTACGGCCTGATGCCAGACGGGACTGGCACCCACACATCCGTGGCTGGACCGGCCAAGCATGCCGAGGTCGCCATACTGCATGCCGCGAAGGTCCTGGGAGCCGCGCAGACCAACTTCGCCGGCGGGCAGGGCTTCTTCAACTTCACAGTATTCATGGCGCCATACCTCGTGGGTTTGGACTACAAGAAGATCCACCAGCTAGCGCAGATGTTCCTTTACGAGATGACCCAGCTATACGTGGCGAGGGGCGGACAGCCAGTTTTCTCATCGATACAGATAGAGGCGGGGGTCCCAAAGGTCTGGCAGGATGCCCCGGTGGTCTCCCACGGCAAGGTCTGGAGGGATCTCACGTACGGAAGCCTCGAGGACCAGGTCCACGCGTTCGCGAACGCCCTCCTTGACGAGTACCTGAAAGGGGATGCCATGGGGAAGATGTTCAACTTCCCAAAGCCAGAGGTCGTGCAGAGGAGGAGGTACTGGACAGACAGCAGATTTGAGGACATCATGCTGAAGGCAGCCCAGCTCTCGGCTAAGTACGGTTCCACATACTACGACAACGTCGTGCCAGCCTACAGGGGAGGGGAGGATGGCGTCTCATGCTTCCAGTGCTGCGCCTATGCGTTCGCTGAGGACGGGTCCTCAGAGGACTTCAAGAGGAAGATAAACTTTGAGGACGGTGCGCACTTCTCCATGGGTGGCATGCAGGTCATAACGCTGAACCTGCCAAGGATCGCGTACAGGTCTGGAGGGGACGAGGGGAGGATGTACGAGATCCTGAAGGAGGTCATGGACGTCGCGAGGGACGCCCTCCTGCTCAAGCATAGGATAATGGTCCAGCAGTTCGAGAGGGGTCTGATCCCATTCGCCTCCCAAAGGCCGAAGGGTGCGCCTCCGGCTGTTGACATAAAGAACCTGACGCACACCATCGGTTTTGTCGGGATGAACGAACTGGTGGAGCACATGACTGGCTACGAGCTCCACGAGGATCCCTCGGCTCAGAAGCTGGCTCTGAAGGTACTCATTGAGATGGACAGGATAAGGAAGGCATACTCAGAAGAGACCGGGCTGAAGTTCTCGATAGCCAGGACCCCGGCAGAGTCCAGCGCGCAGCGATTTGCCGTCGCAGACATGATTCACTACCCCAAGTATGCCAAGGAGTACGTGAAAGGAGATCTGGAGAGGGCAATGTCACTGTACGGTGAGACGAAGGACGTGCCCATATATTACACCAATGGAGCCCATGTCAATGTCTCTGCAAAGGTTCCTCTCTACGAGCGCCTTGCTATAGAGCAGCGCTTCTTCCCGATACTGAAGGGAGGGGACATATTCCACGTTTGGCTGGGTGAGGCTAACCCGGACCCGGAGGCACTTTTCAAGTTGAACAGGAAGCTGGCGTTGGAGTCCTGGATAGGCTACTGGAGCCACACGAAGGATATAACGGTCTGCAGGGCGTGCGGCTTTGTAGGTGGCGGGCTCAACGAAAGCTGCCCAATGTGCAGGAGTCAGGACATAAGGGTATACTCGAGGATAACTGGTTACTATCAGGATGTCGCCTCTTGGAATGCCGCGAAGAAGCAGGAGTTGAAAGACAGGTACAGGATCAGACTCTCTGCATAGTGCCAAGGACACGTGAAGGGCAGGTTCCCCCTGTGGGGTTTTAAATGGCAAGAAAGATGGTTTATGCGGGGGAGATAGTCCCCCTCTCCCTCTCTGATTACTTGGGAGAGCCTGCGTGTGTGGTATTCTTCTCCGGGTGCAATTTTGACTGTGGATACTGCCAGAACTGGGGGCTCAAGAAGAGTAAGGAGGAGCACCTAACGGAGATAGAGAGGGTGAAAAAGGCGATATCCGAGAACAAACTTGTCACTGCATGTAAGGTCACAGGCGGAGAGCCACTCCTGCAGCTGGACGCCCTCCTCGAGATCGGGAGGTTCGCCAAGTCTATTGGTTTGAAGTTCGGGATAGATACTAACGGCTCGTTGCCAGAGGCCCTCGCCAAGGTAATGCCTCTCCTCGATCTAATCTCCATAGACATAAAGGCTGAGCTCAACGAGGAAAGTTACAGGAGAGTCACAGGGCTCAGATCTCCTCCGGTAACGGAAGTTATCAGATCAGTCGAGATTGCAATTAGATCGAAAGCCCAAGTGGAGCTCCGGATGGTGGTTATCCCGGGTTACAATGGAAGTGTCAGCACGATTAAATCCATCTCAGAAACCCTGAAGGGACTGGGGTACGAGGAGAAGGCGTCAAAGGGCGAGGCGTGCCTCAACCTCATCGAGTTCGTCCCAGAGAATGCCTTGGATGAAGAATTCAGAAGGATAAGAAACCCTTCAGTCTCTCTGCTCCGCGACCTTGCCCTGGCATCAGGACTCAAAAATGTGAGGATCACTCACAGGGGCATTGGGATCAGTCAGCCAGTGAGCTGACCATTTCACCCCGAATTTATATAACCCTGATCTCTACGAGGAAAAATGAGAAGCAAAAGAATCGATAGAAAGGGCGAGATCTCCACACCAATCATAACAATACTGGTAACGGTCGCTGCCCTCGCAGTCACCGGGATGGCGATAACGTGGATGGCTTCTACAGGATCCGCCGCATCGATGCAGGGAGCGCTGATAATAATAGGCACACCTGTTGTCCAGAACGACACGCTCTACATGACTTTGAAGAATATAGGAACGGCGGACGCAAATTTGGTCTCCTGCAACCTGAATTCCACTGTCAGCAGTAACTTCACTCCAAGCACAATAAGAGCGGGGGAGAGCGCCTCTCTCCAGGTAAAGTTCTCCCAGCCCTTCCCCCCAGGGCAGAGTGTAAGGGGGACCCTCAGCACCGATCAGGGGACCCTGCAGTTCAGCGCCCTCTCCCAATAACCCCCCTTTTTTTGGAGGGATGAGATGAGGTGGAGGAAGAGGGCCAAATCTGAAGCTCTAGAGGAGTTGTTGTCAGCCCCTGTTGAGAAGCTGGAGAAGAAGGCTTACGAGGAGCTGGAGAAGGGCAAGAAGACGAAGTTTGACCTCCCAATGCTGAGCATAAGAACCTCTCAGGCAAACCTCAGCGGTGTCAAGGTGATCGAGAGTTACAGCGTAGGGATGAGTACAGTCTACATAACTAAAGATTATGAGTATTTAGTTCACGATCCGCCCCTGACGCCAGAAGAGCAGTCCAGGCTGAGGGAGCTTGCCTCCAAACTCCTCTTCCTCATGCCCTCATCTGTAGTTGCTGATGAGGCTAAGTTTGATGAGTACTTGGCGAAGGCAGGCCTCCGGGATCGACGCCACGTTTACTTCCTGAAGAGGGAGATCCTGGGTTACGGGTTGCTGGACCCACTAATTCACGATGCCCGGGTCGAGGATGTTGTGGTTGCATCGTCAAAGAGCCCAGTATCATGCATACATTCAGACTACGGGACTATGCCCACAAACATAGTATTCTACCCAGAGGAGCTCGATCGGTATATCGAGAAACTCGTTTACGCGAGCGGGAAGTCAATATCTTTGTACAGACCCATTGTGAGCATCCGATTGCCAGATGGAAGCCGCCTCTCCGCCTCCTACAAAAAGGAGGTATCTCCATCGGGGTCCAATTTCATCATAAGAAAGTTTCCGGAGAAACCGTGGTCCATAACCTCATTGATGCTGCTGAACACAATTCCGCCGGAGATGGCGGCCTGGCTGATGATCTTGCTGGAGTACAAGAAGGCATTCCTCGTCTGCGGAGCCATGGGGACCGGGAAGACCTCACTGATCAATGCAATTTGTAACATGATACCAGAAAGATCTGTGATTGTGACGATTGAAGACACGCCGGAGCTGCGCCTGGTTCACCCCAATAGGATTTCGCTTGTTGTGCGGGAGTCAGCTACGCTTGAGGAGAGAGGCGAGATCGGAATGTTTGCCCTCGTCAAGGAGGCGCTCAGGATGTCTGCGGATTACATAATAGTGGGAGAGGTTAGGGGCGAGGAGGGAAGGATATGGGCTCAAGCCATCATGACCGGGCACGGAGGGGTTACGTCGCTCCACGCCGAGAGCCCATATGCAGCTCTAGAGAGGCTGGTCTCCCCTCCCATACTGGTCGAGAGGGGGGCGCTGAAATCCCTGGCAGGGATAGTCTTTGTGGGCAAGACTACGGTCCGCGGTGGCGACCAGATTGTACAGAGGAGGAGGGCGATGAATTTCTATGACCTTAGGAAGGACTTTGAGCTCGAGCCGCTATTCGCCTACGATCCGGAGAAGGACGCCTTCTCCTTCAGCGAGGAGCTAATCTCGGAATCCAAAGGGGCAGAGAGGATAGTCACGGAGACAGGAATATCGAGGGGGAGACTACTGGAGATGTACCTGGACAGGGTGAAGTTTCTCGCCGAACTTAAGAAATTTGCAAGGGTTAGACCAGAGTTCAGAGAATACGGGACAGTTACAAAGGTTGTCTGGGCCTTCCAATCCTGCCCCCACACCTTGGACTTGGACTCCCTAGTTATTACTCCCGAGGGAAAAGTCAAGGTTTCTTCCGATGTGGAAGTTGAAGGGAGAGCCAAGAATCACAGAGACGGGCGGTGTCATAAAAAACTTTGGATAATTCGCGGTGAATGAAAATTGCCCAGAAAGGGGGTTGAAATGCCGCCCGGTGAGCACAGGACCTCCACAGAAGACCGGAGTACGTGCCTCGGACCTGGGGCAAGTGATTTACCAGGCTCAACATTAAAGCCTAAGATCTACACCCGCATCCACGATAAGATTACTCTTGCTCTGGCGGAAAGGATCTCAATGAGGCTCTACAGTAGCGGGATGTCGACTAGCCCGATAGACTACTCCATGAAGGTCCTCAAGGGGGTGGTCATATTCCCAGCCTTGATTTTGGTACTCTTTTTACTCCGACCAATTTTGCCCTCGGGATCGTTCGTGTATCTCTTGGCTGGTGTCATAATATTGCCTGCTGCACTGGTTCTTGATCTCCTCCTCAGACCTGTGTTAGCGACGTACAACAGAAAGAAGGCGTGCGAGAGGGAACTGCCCTTTTTTGCCACATATCTTACAATGGCATCGGCGTCTGGAATCCCTGCAACCTCTGCTTTTGAGCACTTGAAGGACCTCAAGCACCTTCCCCAGTTTAAAAAGGAGTGGTACCGGATAGAAAAAGTTCGAAGGTTATACGCTCTGAACCCTTTTGAGGCGATACTGTTCGAAGGGAAGCATCACCCCCTGGACTCGGTCAAGGACCTGTACATAACTTCAATCTCGGCACAGAGGGAAGGAGGTGAGGTCCTGTCTGTGATGCGGTACGAGCTCCTTAAACTCTTCTCGCTTCTTCAGGGAAGGTTGAAGACCTTTTCAGACAAATTCTCTCTGATGACGTCCGCCGAGATCATAGCATTCATAATGCTCCCCATGGGTACAATAACTGTTGGTGTTCTTTTTAGCGGCATTCTCGGCATTCCAATACTATTCCTTGCTTGCTTTGTCTTCCCCACAATGGTTGCGGCGCTTTTGAGTCTGATGATAGACACCTACACCCCGAAGGAGCTGACTGAGGAGGTCGACCATGGAGATTTGGTCAAATTCCTCCTGCCGGTACTACCCTTTGCACTGTTTTTGGCGAGGGTTTTTGGTCCTGCTTTGCCTGTATATTATGCATTCGGGATTTCGCTCGTAACCTTCACTCTGCCGGCAATAAGGCACTACGCGCCAGTGAGGAAAAGGACAAA
>CAZZJY010000156.1:0-9682 GCA_964654895.1 uncultured Nitrososphaerota archaeon | reverse complement strand
AAAAAGGTCTTAATCATCCCCATTGTTGGCACTCTCCACGGCTGAAGCGGAGATTCTCGCTTCTGGGGCGTTCATCGGTCGGTTCTTCACTGCCCTTCTAGGCTCCCACCCCAGAAGTAATGGGTGTGCCACCACCCAGTTATCCCTACCCCGAGGGGGCTCGGGATTATAGTCTTGTTCTTTCTCGCCGAAGATTGGTAACTTCCGAAGGGTTAAACTCAGCAAATCCTAAAGGATGTATGAAGCGATCATTCGTTCCGTTTTCGGGCAGAGCTTTATTTTAGCTTTTCAAGGCCTGAGCCATACCCAACGTAATGTGTGCATTAACCGCATTTTTGCGTACTTTAGCATAGCCCATCTGTTCTTAGCCTTCTCTCCCCGAGACATTAGAATATTATTTTGATGGATGCACTAGCCTGAACTATATTTAAATTACTCGATGGGGTCGCTCGCATGGTTGGGAAGTTCGATTGGTATATTGAAAACTATGCGGGAACGGTCTTTACAATAGCTGTGGCAAGGGAGTCAAGGGCAATTTTTTTAGCCGCTCCCCTGAAGATCTTACCGCCTATAATATCTACAAGTCTGCCATTCTCAGCAACGAGGTACACTTGGTTTGTGAGACAAAGTCCTGCAACCTTGCCATTAACAATGATTTTGTCTCCGGGCTCCGCATAAAGAACCTGCCTTATCTCCCTCTTACCTTCTTTGGTGACCCTCTTTATCTCCACACTCGGTCGTATGATTTCAAGCTGGACAGCCTTTTTTGTAGCGTCTAGCAATTCTCCACAAACCTCATTCCAGAGGATTATTGCGCCGTCGGGTCTTCCAAGCCTCTCTATGTGAATCAACGGGAGGGATGACATGTTCTTGAGGAGCTTTGTGTTGGATATTATCTGAGCCACATACATAATCCCGCTCTGTGTACTCCTACCCAAGTTCATCAGGATGAGTCCATCCATATCCATCAGCGAGATCTCGTCAATAATTCGGCTGATACTCTTCTCTGTTTTTTGTTGCCTGTTTCTTGAAAGGACCTTTGCTGCGCTCTCCCCTATAGGGACTATTGCAACTTTGAAGCCTGCAGACTCCAATGCGGATTTTATCTTGTCGTGCCAACCCTCGAGAATGGGTTCGGCTGAAAGTGGAGCCAGCACAACTCTCCTGGATTTCTTGCCATCTAGGATCTCGTCCAAGGTTCTGGGCAGCCACTCTATGATCTTGACAGACCCGCCAGCCTGCCTGAGCTCGTCCAATATGCTGATCAAGTGATCATCAAAGGATTCCACGACCCAACAGGACCTCTGGAATTGAAAGGCACCAACCCTCCTTAGCGCACGCACCAGCCTTATTCGTATGCCATGAGGGTCTTTTTTGCCCTCTATATCATAAAGTAGTAAGAACATAAGCACCAACCTAAAATATGACCTCCCGTCAACTTTAACTTTAACTGAGTAAAAAGAAATAGGCAGTGGCATGAGTTATGGTAATCTCAGTAGCGTCAATAGCAAGGCATCCACCCGCAGTAGTTTTTCCTTTAGATACCAAGGTAATCGACGCTGTAAAGTTGATGAATGAAAGAAGCGTGAGACATGCGATAGTCTCTAATGATGGGCAAAAAGTTGACGGGCTGGTCTCTGCAAAGGACATACTCAATTATCTTGGCGGCGGGGACAAATTCAACATTCTGAAAGAGTTACATGGGGGGGACTTGCACAGAGCACTCCACTCGCCAATCGAACCTATCGTAAACAAGACGCCAATTGTAGCGAAGATGACAGACTCGCTTCCTGAGCTCATGGCATTGATGGCAAAGCACGATATTGGGATGCTCCCTCTATTGGACGAACACTCCAGAATTTGGGGAACGCTTTCAGAGAGGCACCTATTCAAGTTGTTTGAAGGGAACCAGATGTTTGTGAAGGTATCCGAAGTGATGTCCAAGCCCCTCATCACACTTGACACGAAAGCCACGCTACTCGACCTTTCTCGAGTTATGATAAGCAAGGACATCAGAAGAATCCCAATTATTAGCGAGGGCAGGCTCTGGGGGATAGTGACTGTCAAGGATATAATCAGGTTTCTGGCGAGCGGTTACGTGGAGGAGGCAATAAACAAAGGGCTATCCGACTATATTCTAAACACGAATGTCTCCAAGATCGCTACGCTAAACCCAAAAACTGTCAGCCCTGATGTAGACCTAAGCGATGCGGTGAAGTTAATGAACGCGAATAATGTTGGATCTCTGATCGTGGTCTCGGCTGGAAACCCCGTAGGAATTTTGACGGAAAGGGATCTCTTGCTAAAGCTCCCAAAACTTAGAGGAGTGGAATTTATGACGGATGTCGCCAAAAACAGGGTCATCGTTGGCAGGATACACTTTTAAGTCCATGGATTTTTGACAATACCCCGGCTAAAGCTGGGAGGCTCTTGCGCACATCCCCTACAGCGCTCGGAGGACATCCGTTTCAACATCCGCACATTCATTACAAATGGGCTATCTGCGGTGGGGGTTTACAGGCCACCACCCAGCCAACGCCACCTCTGTGGAGGTGACCAATATTTGTGGCTCGGCTCGAACCATCCCGCCCAGTACAGTCCGGAGCCTTACCCAAGCTTTTTAACATTCGGACCAAATAGATAACAACTGTTTTATATCAAAGCTGTGCAACGAGGATTTAAGGTGCGCGATATGGACAAAATAAAGGTTGCCGTAGTGGGGGTGGGAAACTGTTGCTCTTCACTGATCCAAGCAATAAACTTCTACGAAGGGCATGAAGTAGGCCTAATGCATAAAGATCTCGGCGGGTTCAAGCCTTCCGACATAGAGATCGTCGGGGCCATAGACATAGACTCTAGGAAAGTCGGGAAGGACCTATCAGAGGCAATATTTTCAGAGCCTAATGTTGCACTGAAGGTATGTGATGTCCCAACTACAGGGGTCAGGGTTGTAAAAGGGGAGGTCCTAGATGGTGCCGACGGTGTGCTTAAAGATCTGATATCAGTCGACGAGTCGCCCCCCGTTGATGTAAAAGAGTACATAAGAAACACTGGTGCTGAGATTGTGCTCAGCCTGCTACCCACTGGTGCTCGCAAGGCGTCAGAGTTCTATGCGAGGGCGGCGCTTGACTGTAAATGCGCCTTCATAAATTGCACTCCAACAAAGATAGCCACCGATGAATCATGGGTAAGAATGTTTGATAATGCAGGAGCCCCTCTGGTGGGTGACGATCTCATGAGTCAGATAGGTGGTACTGCCCTACACATGGAGCTTTTAGAGTTCTTGAAATCCAGGGGTGTTAGGGTGGAGAAGACTTACCAGTTAGATATAGGGGGTTCCATGGAAGCCTATGGGATCCTAGAGGATCATAGGCGCGAGGAGAAAAGGAAGATAAAGACAGACACCATTAAGCAGATCCTTCCTGAGGGTTCTAAGATCGCCACCGGAACTTCTGATTTTGTAGGATTCATGAAGGACAGAAGAACTAGCTACTTCTACGTTGAGGGCAAGAACTGCCTTGGTGCGAATGTTGTGATTGACATATATTTAAGGACTTATGACGGGGCAAACGGGGCAGGGATGCTTCTCGACGTTATCAGAGGTACTAAAGTAGCCATAGAGAGAGGCATTTCAGGAGCGCTCATAAGCGTCTCTGCTTATGGGTTTAAAAAACCACCGATTCCATGTCCAATTAGTGAGGCGCGGAGATGGTTCGAGGATTTCGTTGCGGGAAGGAAGGAAAGGTAGATCAACTAGCATTAATGAGAAGATTTATTTACTACCATTTTTTATCTCTTGAGTAGACTCTCCGGAGTCGAACAAAACAAAAAAAAGTTGGAGAAATAATGTCAGAAGTTAAAAAAATAGAGGAACTCCATCCAGCCTCTAGAGGTGTGGATGTTTTAGTAAAAATTCTGGAAGTGAATCCAAGTAGGGAGGTCTCAACTAGGGATGGTTCATCCCATAGCGTCGCTGAGGCGCTAGTCGGCGATGAGACTGGTTGTGTGCTTCTTAGCCTGTGGGATGATGACATTCAGAGGGTGAAGGTTGGTCAGACTGTTTCAATAAAGAACGGATACGTCACGCTATTTAGAGGGTCTATCCGATTGAACGTGGGCAGGTACGGGACCTTGGAGCTTGCGTCAGAAGAGATCCCTCAGGTCAATATGGATAACAACATATCGAACCGATCTTACGATCAGCAAGTACCAAAGTTCCGCCCACTTTACCGTGACGACTACAAGGGAAAATTCAGGAGAAGGCGCTGATACCTGACATCTGATGGAATATAGCTCGCCTCCTAGCGCAACTTGTTACCCCCTTCACTATAAATGTATTTATGAAAAGAGCAGCATTTATTTGGAAGATTAGCTGAGTTGAAATAAGCCATCATAGGGAAAGCTCAGAGAATTCTTTGCGGATGATCGTGAAAAATTCAATTTTTATATTATGAAGCATAAACCTAGATTACGAGGTAGTCTGATGCCTATAACATACATGCCAGCTGAGGATGTTCGGGAACTTGTTAGAGAAGTTGTCTCTACCCTCTCCCTAAGGTACATAAACATAGAAAATGTTTTGTGTTTCAGAAGCAAGGGTTCTAGATCTAAGAGAGGAATAGCTAGGTGCCATGCACTATCAAAAATCTGGCAGAAGGCGCTGAAATTACCGCCACATTATGTAATCGAAGTCATATCCGAGAGGTTTGATTCCCTCTCAGAGGAGAACAAAATAAAGGTCATAATACACGAGCTCTTGCACATTCCTAAAGCCTTTGGGGGAGGATTACGCCCCCATCAGGGGTACGTCACCAAGAGGGTGGTAGAAGAGCACTACTGCCGTTTCGTGACACTCTCAAATAGGAGATATAGGCAAGGCGTCCAGAACACCTAGACAGAATTTTCGAGCTCTGAATAAGTGAACTGCCCACTCATGAATGATGTGGGCTTCCTGCTTCAACGACGGAGCTTGCGGGAACAAGGCTGAGTTCCTGTAGAGGTTCATCTCCACAGGCACAAAGGGCTGTCCCAGTCCCAATAATCCTCTCTCCAATATGTTTGGAGAGGCGTCATAATCTCTATCTAATATTCCATGCTTGTGCTTTCTGCTTGTCCTTCTCCCTTTCAGCTTAGGCAGTTGGGAAGCTCCAGCCTGCCTGGCATCCTATTTCTTCCGTTCCACTGGGCTAAGAAGTAGTTGTAGGTTTGCCTGCACAGCTCCAAGGTTCTCAGTAGCCTTTCCTCATGCTCTTTCTTTGGGTAGAGCCTGACTTGCAGGTTAGCTGGACCTTTCGCATTTCTCGATCAGCTTTTTTATCACATCTTCATAGGGTTCTCTTGGATGAACCTTCAATCTATCAAGCTTCTCCTTTGTCTCCTCAGATATGGCGATGGTGGTCATCTTCATGACCAAATATAATGACTTATAATCATATGTAAACTCTGTTCGCTTTCACCCCACCCTCGAGGCATGTGGGATTTCCCGCTCACGTTTGTTAAGGAGTCCCGTAGATTACCTTTGTAACCACGCCCATCCCTCTGGCCCTTCCTTCTCGGAACAGAAACCTGTCACCCTCCCTGATGTATATTGGGTGGAATACAGTCTCCACCCTGATCGTGGCCCTATCTCCGGTCCTCAAAGTCTCTTTTGAGCTCCACACGAGCCTACAAGCCTCCTTTATGGAGTGTATGTGGAATATTGCCTCATATCCCAGTCTTATTGTTGTAGGATGGTGTAGTATGAAAACGTCTCCCTCGAAGCCCCTTGCAGATTTTGCTGGCAGCCCCTCACCCAAGAGAGCCATCCCTTTTTCAACTTCATCGTACGATACGTTGGTTATGGCGAAGGTGACGCTCCTCCCAGCCTGTGCCTTTTCTATGTACACACCTCTTTTGGCGTGTATGCTCTTTATCCTTGTCTCTCTAAAACTGCTGTCCTTGAAGGGCCCAATCCAGACCCTGTCGTTCACTCTAACCCAGCCCTGTAGAACCAACCCTGCCACTACAACGCCTACACCAGGGACATTGAATTTGTCATCTATGTAGACAAGAAAGGGTTTGGAGAGCTCCTCCTCCCATCGCAGCCTCGGGGGCAATAAGTTCAAAAACTTCCGCAGGAGTTGCAGCCCAGACCCAAACTTGTTGGATACTACGAATATTGGCGCGACTCTTCCACTGCGCATGTTTCTGGCTGAGATGGAGACATCGTCGAGGTCCTTTACTAGTAGCGGTATCTTGTTAATTCCTGGAGCCTTGAGGAGAACCATGAGATCTTCGATGACTCTCGACAGTATATCAGCTGGTGCCAGATCGCCTTTTGTCACGACAACGAATATGGGAATTTTGAAGCTCAGCGCGATCCCAAGATGCTCTTTGGTCATGGTGGACACGCCAGCGTTGCCAGCAACAACCAGCATGACGTAATCTGGGTTGTAGGAGAGCAAACCCCTAACCGCTGTCCTGAGGTATCTCTCATGACCGCCAACATCGACAAAGGATACAAGTTTGCAGCTGTTCAGGTAGACCTGAGCCTCGTCGAGAGCTGACGGCAGGAGGTAATTGACTACGTTTCCCTCCTCGTCGAAGCCCATAACCCTCTCAGCCACCGAAGAAGTCCTGCGCATCACGACCTCGTGCTTGTACCTCGCCACTTTGCCCATTATCAGACCGTCTCCATCGTCCAGATCCCCGGTGACCAGCACTCCCACTGTTGTTGTCTTGCCATGATCTGCTTGCCCTGCCGTGATAACAGATATCTGAATTGGCAGCTGGTCCCTACATCTCCTTAGCAAAAGTTCAAGGATCCTGCCACTCTTCCCTCTCGCCTCCCTAATCACAGTAATTTTCGCTCCCGCCAGATGGGCGGCTTTTCGAAGGTTCTCCAGAGAGCTCTCAAGCTCCTCGTCGCTCAGTCCCACAGGCTCTCCAGAATCGCTTACCCCCAATATGTAGAACGCCTCGCCACCCCTCTCAGCAAGCCTGTACCTGATCTGGGAGGCCAGCTCTTCAAGCCGGTCTTTTGTTGGTTGAACTATCTTTAGTTTGTACTCTATGTTTCCCTCTTCATTCTCCTTTGGGAGGCGCGTGAGCTGTTCTTTACTCATACTTGTATCTGTTAAATAATACATTAAATATTAAATCATAACCTTTTCGTATTGGTTTTGAGAGGAGAAATCATTATTAATCTAGCCTTACATTATAAGTACAGGGATGAGATTTCATGGCTGAGGAGAAGAAAAAGGAGTATTACAAGAAGAAAGAAGAAAAAGCCAAGAAGAAGAAGTAATCAGAGAAATACTGGCACGAATGGCCGCGAATGCCAAAAGTCCAGCTTTTTTATTTCTGAGAGCTCTATCGGGTGGCAGACCCTGCTTACGAGTCCGTTGAGGGAATAGGGAACCCTAGCCAGCCTGGACCCACCTTCGGTGACCCACAGATCTATCCCTATCCCCTGATTTCTCACATCCATTGCAAGGCTCTTCCTCTCCTCAAGGGTCATTTCATAGGCATGAGGATCCTCGACATAAATATGGAACCCTCTACCGGAGTAGACAGCGGAAAGCCTCTGAAAGCCTTTTTCCGAGAGCAGATCTCCGAGGCGCAGGGCTTGCTCTACTCCCTTGTTGAAGCATATGTAGCAGAACTTGAACATGGAGGCACTTTTGATCCTCTCCTCAAGCGAGCCACAGTTAGGGCAGTCTATATTCTCTGGGTCGACGTCAAACATCAACTCTTGCCCTAACAAATTTTCACAGGTCTGGCAATTCCGTTCTTCACAGTCAACGCATTTAGAAACATCCTCGTAGAGGTTTCGGTCGTAATAAAGGTCCTCGGGCAGATATTCCAGAACCATTTCCTTGAGCTCATCATAGTCTTTTATGTCAAAGTATAGAAGTTTGCCGAGTTTCTCTCGATACTTCTCTCGGCAGTAGCCTGTTTCATAGCCAGGATCTAAATGGAAGATCGGTTTTTTTAGGCTGTTAGGCTTGCTGCTGAACCACTCGGCAATCTTGTTGAAGTCCAAGGACTCGTAGTATTTTCTCCTTTCGTATACTTTTGCTGGCCTATGGTTAACAGGGTAGCAGTGGCGAAGCCTAGCCATAGAACCACCTCAAAGCAGGAATGGGGCGATCAGCGGCAGGGTTATTGTCACGTCGCCTATCACTGCAACGTGCTTTCCCGTGGGTTTTATTTTTCCCCAAGATATGGCCTCCTTCGGAAGAGCTCCTGATAGGCTACCATCATACTCTTGGGCGGTTGTGAGGTACACGCAGTAGTCCAAGCCTTCTTTGAACTGGTTCCACCATATTACGTGGTGTTTGCTTATACCTCCGCCTATTATGAGGGCACCAGTTTTATTGGAGTCGAAGACCATATTCAGTAAAAGATTCATGTCCCTGAAGAGATCCAGCTTCAATTCGTTTGTCTGTGCGTAGAAGAATAGGTTTGTTCCGAATGAGCCATCCACGATCCCCGGTACAAAGACCGGGATCCCCTTGTCGAAGGCAGCCCTCAATATTGAGGAGCTGTCATTTATTCGCCTCCCAAATTCTTTGGCGAGTTCTGATGGGGAGATCTCGTGTCGGTCTTTCATGATTTCTGGGAGGTGTTCCCTCATCACCCGCTCTATTAGGGGGCCGTAGTCTTCCAATGGGATGAACACGTTGCCAAGCCTGTGTATCTCCAACTCATTCAGCATCGAGTCGTCCACGTCGAACTCGCCACAAGCGTATCTTGCACCAAAGGATCTTGCTATGTCGTGATCAAGAGCACCACATGTTGTGACAACGGCACTAAAGTTTCCTTTCCTTATGATTTGTGCCAGAGTGCCTCGGAGCCCGGTAGACACAACGTTTCCTGTGAATGAGAGAAAATTTGTCGCGCCGCTTAAGGACATTTCCTTTATGATCTCTGCAGCCCTTGCAATTCTTGGAGCCATGAAGCCGCCCATCTTCCCCAGCTTGATCACTAGGTCTGAGATGGTATCGTCCTTATTTACGACCAAGTCTTCGACCCTTTCAGAGATTAGCGCCTCTCTCATCGACTTCTGTTGTGGGTCCATCCTGATAACCCCGCATTCAAATTTTGTCAACCCTGCTAATAAGAAGGATGCTTCTAGAAGGTTTTGATTTTGTATATTTTTATAAGCCTGAGGGGGCATGTGATCATTGAAGGCGTATGAGCGTAAAGGTTGAAAACAAGAAAATAGTGGTGGATTTTGGCGGGAGCGAGGCATTTTTGAAATTTCATGTTAGTAAGGGCAAGATGTACATTGACTCCACCTTCACCCCAGAGGAGCACAGGGGGAAAGGTGTAGGGACAAAGATGATGGAGGCTGCCATAAATTATGCCAAGGAAAAAAAACTCGCGATAGTACCAGTATGTCCATTTTCAGTGGAATTCTTCAAAAAGCACCCGGAGTACAAAGATATGCTGGGATAGTGTATGGTAGAAGGTAGAAAGGCGAACACCTACAAATATGTAGCCATGTCCATTGGGCTGCTTGCTATTGGGGGGGCATTAGGAGTGCTAATTCCAAAGACTGAGACCCCCTTATCTGAATCTCCTTTGTTTGAGATCCTCTCTCCATACGTGGAGTTGTATAAGCCCTATGAATTTTCAACTGTTTTATTCCTATTTGCAAAAAACTCGTTAACTGTATTTCTGGCTAGATCGGAAGAGC
>CAZZJY010000155.1:0-3367 GCA_964654895.1 uncultured Nitrososphaerota archaeon | reverse complement strand
CTCGGGGGTTCAAATCCCCCCCTCGGCGCCATTATTAAAACTATGGTAATGACCAAAAATTGATCTATGCAAAAATCGTCATTCTCCATTTATGCTTTTTCAAAAATGGTTTAGCATAAAATAAAAGCGAACGTATAGAGCTGTTGTTTTAAAGTAAAAAATGGTTTTAAATAGGGCGCTTTACATAGTTCAACCATGTACTACACTTTTGACGTTGGACGTTTTCTAGTCCGACCAGGCAGAACCCTTTTTGGATTGTTTGGGAGAATGAAACTAGATGTTTCCTCCCTCCCGATTTTATTCTCATTACTAAAGGACCACAATGTAATGGTGGACCAAATTTTATCCTCGTCTGTGGAAGGTTGTGAAGATGAGCTAACAGTCCTAGCATTTTTGGACTTGACTGACGCAAACATTGACATGGAAAAGCTTTTAGAAGAAATAGGTAAAACCAAGATCTTCAAGTTTTTTGAGCCAATTAAACCTGTAAATGATGGTTTTATAGTGGATACATTGTCCTCTCCGATAGTGGCTGGCAAGAACAGGGCGATCATTTTTAGGGATCTTGGGTATCGTCAACTCTTGACCGAGATCCGCAAGCTATTTGGCACAGGGGGTGAGGCCCTGCTATACCATGTGGGTTTTAATATGGGCTTGGGTTTTGCTAAACTTCACAGAGACGTTGCAGATAAAATTGGCATTAAAGACCCTGCCAAGATTTATCAACAAGTGAGTTGCGTGATGTTCCAGTGGGCAGGTTTTGGGCGTAAGGAGGTATTAGAGCTCTCTACAAAACAAGCCATTATCCACGTGTATGACTCGTTTGAATGCGAAAATGGGCGCCCCTCAGTGCGCCCCTACAGCCAACTAATTCGCGGTTTGATAGCCGGAACCTTGGCAGAACTCTTCAACGGTGCTTTCAACGTTACAGAAGACCTTTGCATTGCGAAGGGTGATACCTTCTGCCGATTCAAAGTCATTAGCAGATAATCATAAAAGATTACTGATTAACGAGCAAGAAATTTGCTTTCTACCTAACAAAAATCAGGTCATTCCTGATTTTCACAAACACCGAAAAAATTAATGTTGCAAAACCTGAGAGTCTCTCTTTACACCTCGCTAGCAGCATTGCCTTTCGCCCAATCAAAAGAAATTCTTAAATACTTTTATTTTGTTCTTAATTTGCCTTAAAGTAGGAGATGTATCTTGAGCTCATCATACAGACACATCGTCAGGATAGTTGACACAGATCTGAAAGGGGAAGATAAAGTAGGATACGCCTTAGCTCGAATAAGGGGTATTGGGATCAACATTTCATACGCCATACTCAGAAGTTGCAATGTAGATCCTGAAACACGCGTTGGGCAACTCCAAGACAGCGATATAAAGCGCATCGAGGAGGCTCTATCCACGATACCTGCCAGATTCCCTCCTTATATGCTCAACAGGAGGAACGATCCATTCACAGGAAAGAATCTCCACTTGATGGGCTCAGATCTAGTTATTGGAATGAAGATGGATATTGATCACATGAAAAAGATCAAGTGTTGGAAGGGGATACGCCACTCTTTGGGTCTCAAGGTTCGTGGACAGTGCACAAGGACCACTGGGAGGTTCGGCACTGCGGTTGGCGTCGTAAGAAAGGCTGCAGCACAACAACAGCAAAAGAAGGAGTAGTGAGGTGTGAATATGGGCGATCCAAAGAAGAGCAGAAGGCGTTGGGAAGGACCGCGGCACCCGTGGAAGAAAGAGAACCTCGAAAAAGAGCTTGCCCTAGTCGGCAGGTATGGTCTCAGGAACAAGAAAGAGCTCTGGGTGGCAAATTCGCTTTTGAGGACCTACAGAAAACAAGCAACGTCAATACTTGGTCTTGAGGAGAGCGAGCGTATAAAGAAAGAGAGGGAGCTCATTAAAAAACTCTCACGCTTAGGCCTTCTAGATGAGAATGCAGTTCTGGATGATGTTCTCGGTCTCAGCATTGAGGACATTCTGGAGAGGCGCCTCCAGACAATGCTGGTTAAACTCAACCTCGCCAAGACGCCATACCAGGCTAGGCAACTCATAGTCCATGGTCATGTTTATATTGGTGATAGGCGCGTATCCGCTCCCGGGTACTTAGTGACCAAGGAAGAAGAGTCAATGATCAAGTGCGAGGCAGTCGTGCCCGTGGAGACGCAAGTCAGAAAGGTGTGATAGGCTATGTCTAAAGCAGACAAAGGAATAAAATGGGGCGTTGCAAACATCTACAGTTCTTACAATAACACCATAGTCCACATCACGGACCTCACTGGCGCTGAGACGATAGCGTTTCAGTCGGGTGGAAGGATCGTGAAATCAGATCGAGAAAAGCCATCGCCATATGCTGCCATGGTGGCAGCAACGAGGGCAGCACAAGCTGCCCTAGAGAAGGGGATCACTGGTATTCACATAAAAGTCAGGGCACCAGGAGGTCACAAAAGCAAAACTCCCGGACCAGGTGCCCAAGCCGCCATTAGAGCGCTTGCAAGGGCTGGTATGATGATCGGAAGGATAGAGGACGTCACGCCAATCCCCCACGACACAACAAGGAGGCCTGGAGGCAGGAGGGGGAGAAGGGTCTAACCATTAAAGCTTAAATACCCTTCTTCATGTTTCAAAAACAACCTATGGGGATCAATATGGATGTCGAGGTTCTCGGCTCTGCTAACGATCAATTGAGCGTCATATTTAGGGGAGCTCAGCCCACTTTTGTAAATGCCATAAGGCGCATAATAATGGCGGAGATACCAATACCCGCAATAGAGAAGGTCTACGTGGCCGAGAACACAAGCGTCCTGTACGACGAGATTTTGGCTCACAGGCTTGGCATGATCCCCATGAGAGGTGGTGAGACACTTAATCCTCCAGATCGCTGCAGCTGCGGAGGAAAGGGTTGCAGCTTCTGTGAGTCCGTTCTGACACTTGAGGTCGAAGCAAAAGAGGATAATGAGATAGTATACTCAGGCAGACTCAAGGCAGAAGGGTCTGTATTCCCGGCCAACAATGACATACCTATAGTTAAGCTCAATAGCGGTCAAAAGATCGCTTTGGTAGCCCACGCAAGACTAGGCACAGGTAAGGAACACGCAAAATGGCAGCCGGTCTCAATATGCGCCATAAAATACGAGCCAGTTATCACCATTCAAGCTAATTGCGACCTGTGCGGCATATGCGTGGATCACTGCCCAAGAAAGATCCTAGAGGTAAATGGAAATGAAAAGAAGCTCGTCGTAAGGTCAATATGGGACTGTTCGCTCTGTAAAGTGTGCGAAGAGGTCTGCCCTAAATCCGCAATAAAGATCTCTTACAATGATAGAACCTCGCGTTTAACCATTGAGACCACGGGATC
>CAZZJY010000154.1:0-6252 GCA_964654895.1 uncultured Nitrososphaerota archaeon | reverse complement strand
AAGCAAGACTGAGTCGACGCTACAGGTGAGATCTAACGAGCACGAGTGACTGCTTCTCGAGAGACTTGAGATGCTCCAGCAGAGAAAAGACCAGGGACTCGGGGTTCTGGGATTCTTTGAGGAGCTGGAAGGCTCCTGGGGAGAGCTGGTACCCTGAGTTCAAGAGAGCATTGTATGCTGCCTTCAAGGACTCTCCCAAGCAGAGCACCTGAGGGAAATTTAGTAAAAGGAGCTATTATCGGTTTGGATCATGATTTTAACCTTGGGAGCGGGAGGCTCTATGCCATTTGTGGGTCGGGATATAACTAATTACGAGAGCTGTTTCATTTTTGGGTTGAGGGGGGGAGCGCATCGTCCGGGACTCGCCAGACCTCGGGAAAACCTTAATGGATAAATCGTAGATATTGGATTTGAGGATGCTTTATGGAATATAGAAGGCTCCAAAGGAGCAAAGGGGGATCTTTCCTACTATCGCTCCCAAAGGATTGGGTGAAGAGGAACGGGCTTGACGCCGGTTCGATAATCAGGCTCTCTGAGGGAGAGGGAGGGGCACTCCTGCTCAGCGCCGAGGCGGGCGCTGACATCGAGAGGGGAAGCATCGCACTGATAAAGGACCCCGCAGGGATAGAGAGGCAGATAAGGGCACAGTACCTCTTGGGCGTGGACACGATTGTCATAGACCTAGGGGGGAGGAGGATGGTGCCCTCCATAAGAGAGGAGGCGAAGGAGGCGATCCGGAAGTTGATAGGACTCGAGATCGTAGAGGAAGGAGCAAACAGCATGACCATACAGTGCCTGCTCCAGCCCACCTCCATGCCTATCAAGAGCACCCTCAGAAGGACCTATTCCTTGGCTGCGAACATGCACAAGGAGGCGGAGCTTGCACTCTTAACCGGCGACGTGGAGTTGGCGGAGTCTGTGAGCAAAAGGGACGAGGAGGTTGACAGGCTCTACTTCCTTCTGGTGAGGCAACTGAGGCTCGCCATAAGGAACCCAACCATAGCCGACAGGTTGGGTGTCAGACCCGCGGAGTGCCTTGACTTGAGAATGGCGGCGAAATACGTGGAGACTATAGCAGACTACTCCGAGGCAGTCGCAAACAGTGTCAAGAAGCTTAGTGGTGAGACCACTCAAAATGAGATAATGGAGGCCCTTTCCTCCCTGAGCAAGACCGCCTACAATGTCCATGAGGAGGCGGCGCAGGCGCTCTTCAAGGGGGATGTTAGGCTGGCGGATAAAGTTGCCCTCAAGAACGCGGAGCTCACCGAGAAACTCATAACGGTGAATGAGCTGCTGCTTGCTATGCAGCCCAGGCTCTCTGCAATAATAGACTCTGTGGCTATGTACCTCTACCAAATAGGGGCTCACGGCATTGACCTTGCTGAGCTTGTGGGGGGCTCTAACGCCTGATCTTTCAATTTCGGCTGAATAAACCCCGATCCCCAGCGTTACTGACCTGAGGAGGAGAGATCTGGTGGAGAAGAGGCTAAAATAGGAGGCTCCTCTTTTAGAACGGCTGACTGGGACCCCTTTTCGGGAATCAGACCGGGCATTATATATTTATATGATAAGAGTGTGTTTTTTAGGTTTAGTTGGGGGTGGGCTTATGCGAGAAGTAGGGAGACACTTTGTTTTCGAGCTATTTGGGTGTGACGCCAAGGCTCTTGACGATCTAAAGGAGATAGAATGGGCTATGGAGAGGGGAGCAGAGGAAGCCGGTGTCAGGGTCGTTGGCAAGGTCTTCCATAAGTTCAGCCCCCAAGGCGTCACTGGAGTTGTGGTTATAGCAGAGTCGCACCTGTCGATACACACTTGGCCGGAGCTGGGCTACGCGGCTGTAGATCTCTTCACTTGCAACACAAACACCGATCCAATGAGGGCTTTTCAGAGGCTGGCAGATCTCCTGAAGCCAAAGTCAATGAGTGTTGTTGAGCTGAAGAGGGGGCTCTTCATGGGGGATAATCCTTGAGCCTAGGATGGAAGTGGTTTGTTGAGTACCAGACGCCGCACAGTGCTCACATGCACGGAATAAAGGGGATCGTTTACAGCAAGAAGAGCAGGGTGCAGAACATAGACATAGTGGACAGTTTTGAGTACGGCCGGATGTTAATCCTGGACGGGAAGGTACAGTCCACGGTGAGGGATGAGCACTTCTATCACGAGGCACTGGTCCACCCCGTGATGGTTGCCCACGAAAAACCTGAGGATGTTCTGATAATAGGAGGGGGGGAGGGAGGTACTCTGAGGGAGGTCCTCCGCCACCCGACCGTTAAGAGCGTTGTCATGGTTGACATCGATGTGGAAGTCATAAAGTCTTCCAGGAGGTTCATGCCAGAGCTCTCTGGTGGGGCTTTCGATGACGGTAGGGCGGAGGTGGTGATAGGGGATGGCAGGAGGTTTGTGGAAGGGTGCAGGGGGAGGTTCGATGTGGTCATAATGGATGTCACGGACCCCCTTGAGGAAGGACCTGGGCAATTTCTCTACACGAGAGAGTTCTACGAATCGGTGGCGAGGGTACTGAGGGATGGAGGGATCATCGTCACCCAAGCCACATCGGTCTACTACAGCACGTACTGTTTTGCAACGATTTACAGAACCGTTGAGAGCGTGTTTGGCAGGGCGGGCGGTTACCAAACATGGGTCCCGGCATACGACTCCATGTGGGGCTTTGTATATGGCACGAAGGGACCGGACCCAGAGGCAATGGATCCAGAAGGCGTCAATGAGAGGTTGAGGGAGAGGGGGTTGCAGGGGCTCAGGTTTTACGACGGTGCCACGCACCAAGCGCTCTTCATGCTGGCAAGAGAGGTGAGGGAGCAGCTGGGGGAAGGAAGGGTCGCCACCGACAGTTGCCCAACCTTTATGCCGATATGAGTTTTGACAGTAAGGGCTTTTCTGGGCCGACTTGCATAAGTTTCGGGTTACAGTCAGCAGAGCACTTATTGCTGGGTAGTAAAGGATAAAGATTAAGATTTAGATTTGGGTAATATAATTTCCCAGAGCCGGGGTGGCTGAGCGGTTAAGGCGCCGGCCTTGAGTTCTGAGAGGACAAGTGAGCCGGTTCCCCTTCTGGGGAGCAAGGGTTCGAATCCCTTCCCCGGCGCTCATTTCTTCATCTGAGAATCCCAAGAGCATTTTTGTCCGGCACTAATCAATGATTCGCCTCTCCCCAGTCACCAGGTAGATGGTCTCGTTGGCGAGGTAGCAGGCATGGTCTGCCATCCGCTCTATGATTCTAGCAGACAGGCCATTGAAGAGTATGCAGGTCCCGCTGTAAATTCCAGTAGCGAGATTCCTGAGGATTTCTCGGTATCTCTGGTCGATAGATTCGTCTGCTTTTATTAGGTCCTTTGCTGTCTTGAGGTCCCTCTGAAGGTAAGAGTTTAAGGCGACTTGGACCATATCCTCCGCTTCTCTGAAGAGTGAGAGGACGCTGCCTGTCTCACAGTCGGTCAGAGAGAACTCTTCCGCGATCTCTGTGATATTTCTGAGGTACCTGCAGATCCTTGAAAGGTGGTATGCAACCTTCATGGATGTTGCTATGGTCCGCAAATCACCTGCAAAAGGCTGGAACCTTATGAGAGCCTCGATACAGATCTCCAGTACTTTTTCCTCTTTCATTTGCGCAGCCCTGCAGAGCTCGGTGGTCAGCGGCAGAAGACCGCCCCTCTTTTCGTTTAAGACGTCTTCTACATAATCTCCTAAGGTTACTAGCACCTCGTTCATTTCTAGTAAGAGTGCGTTTATTTTTTCTACGTATTCTTGCTCTTTCATTATCCAAACCTCCCAGTCACATATCTCTCGGTAAGCGGGTTCTTTGGCGATTCAAAGATTTTCTTCGTCTCGCCGAATTCCACGAGGGAACCCAAGTATAGAAAGCCCGTGAAGTCAGAGATCCTAGCAGCCTGCTGCACATTGTGAGTTATTATCACTATTGTAGTCTTTTCCTTCAACTCTCTGATGAGAGACTCGATCTTGGCTGTGGAAGCCGGATCTAGTGATGATGTAGGCTCATCCATGAGCAGGACCTCAGGATCTACAGCCAAGGCTCTCGCGATGCACAGCCTCTGCTGCTGCCCTCCTGAGAGCATTGTACCAGACTTTTTGAGATCGTCCTTTACCTCCTCCCAGAGGCCCACCTCCCTTAACTTGCTCTCAACCTTATCTGAAAGGATTTTCTTGTCTCTCACGCCGAGCAGTTTGAGTCCAGCCACTACGTTTTCGAATATGGACATGTTCGGGAAGGGGTTGGGTTTCTGGAATACCATGCCGACCTTCCGCCTTACCTCCATTGCGTCCATATCTTTGTATACATCGCGCCCGTCCAATAAGACCTTCCCTTGTACCCTTGCACCGGGGACCAACTCATGCATCCTGTTCAGACAGCGTATGAAGGTGGTCTTTCCACAGCCAGACGGGCCGATTATGGCGGTCACATTGTTGCTAGGAAAGCTGATTGATACATCCTTTAGGACTTGCTTCTCGTCGAACCATGCGCTCAAATTTTGAACCTCAAGTTTATGGTGCATTCAATAACCTCCATTGTTTTTTGATACAGCCCTAACCACAGTGTTTATCAAGAGGACAATGAGGAGGAGTAGCAATGAGGCCCCCCATGCTTTAGTCACCCACTCTCCGAAGCCGCTCATCGCGTAGTTGTAGATCAGGACTTGAAGGCTTGCCATGGGCTCGTTTATGCCAGTAGGCCAGTAGTAGCTAAAGAGAGATGTAAATAGGAGGGGGGCGGTCTCTCCGCTTATTCTAGCGAATGACAGAAGGCTTCCAGTTATTACACTGCCCTTTGCTACTGCAAATACTACTTTTAACGTTATTACCCATTTTGGCAGACCGAGTGCAATCGCAGCCTCACGAATTTCTATTGGGACAGATCTCATTCCCTCCTCAGTAGCCTTTGAGACGGGGGGTATCATTATCAAGGCGAGCGCAAAAGCCGCGGCTAGCGCGGTATAGTGACCTACCCTCATGACGATGACCGTAAAGGCAAACAGACCCAATATGATGGATGGTACGCCTGCGAGTGAGTCTATTGAGGTCCTTATGAGTGAGTAGACCTTCTTGTTGCTGGAATACTCTGACTGGTAAATTCCAGTGAGTATGCCCAAAGGTATGCCGATGAGGCTGGACATGGCGTTTATTACGAGAGTTCCCAGAACCGCATTGCCAACCCCTCCGCCGGTTTCACCAAAGGGGGCGGGCAGGGATGTGAAGAACTCAAAGTTTATGGCGGGCATACCCTTGATTATAACGTCTGCTACGATCCAAAGCAGGGGTAACGCGACGGAGAAACTGACCAGTGTCGTCACTGTTCTGATAAAGAGCTCCTTGGTCTTCCTAGGATCCACGTTCAGCCACCTCCTTCCACCCGCTTGAGCATCAAATCCGCCACCAGATTTATTGAGAGAGAGATAACGAGTAGAACCAAGGCAAGTTCCGTGAGTGAAGAGAATTGTAGGGCGTTGGAGACGCTCTCAGGAAACTCGCTCGCCACCTTGCTCGTTATGGTGTGTGCAGGGGAAAAGATCGAGACAGAGCTGAAAGGCCATATGTAGCTGTTGCCTATAACCATGGCGACGGCCATGGTCTCCCCGAGCGCCCTTCCGAGCCCAAGGATAGCAGCGGCGATGACCCCCCTCTTTGCGAACGGGACGGCAACCTTCCTACAAACCTCCCATCTGGTTGCGCCCAAGGCAAACATGCCCTCCCTGAGGTGCACCGGCGTCTTTGAAAATATGTCGATGCTCAAGGAGGAGATTATTGGAGTTATCATTATTGTCAGTACAAGAGAGGCCAAAAATATGCTGAGGCCGTAGGCAGGTCCAGAGAATATAGGTATAAAGCCTATTGTCGCGGCAATCGGTTCTTGAAAGTGGGTCTTCAGGAGGGGGGATATGGTCCACAGCCCCCAGATGCCATAGATGACGCTCGGGATAGCCGCCAGGAGATCCATGACAGTCGAAATTATGGAGCGGATCTTGATGGGTGCGTATTCAGTATAGTATATGGATATGGATATGCTCAGGGGCAGGGCTAGTCCAAGAGAGAATATGGACGAGAAAATTGTCCCCAATATTGCGGGGAGCCCACCGAAGACGCCATCATTTGGGTCCCAGATCTTCCCGAGCAAAAGATCAAGACCATTAAGGGTGATGGACGGGATCGAGTTGCTGAACAGGGTTAAAAAGAGAAAGAGGAATATTCCCGCAACAGATATGGAGGCGGCAAGAGCCCCAT
>CAZZJY010000153.1:0-5583 GCA_964654895.1 uncultured Nitrososphaerota archaeon | reverse complement strand
TACAGTGGAACCAATGTTGTTAGTCTTATGGGGTTGCCTAGGATTAAGAGCTGGATCCGCCGCCTCTCATCAGCCTCGGTTGGAGACAAAGTCATAGTCTCTGTTAAGGAAGGCACGCCAGAAGTTCGCCGCCAGATATTTCACGCCGTTATAATAAGACAAAGAAAACCCTTCAGAAGGCTAGATGGGACGTGGATTCAATTTGAAGATAATGCGGCTGTGATTGTTACAGAGGATGGTGAGTGTAAGGGTACTGAGATAAGAGGACCTGTGGCAAAGGAAGCCGCCGAGCGATGGCCAAAAGTCGCAGGTCTGGCATCAATGGTAATTTGAGGTGATACATGTGACCAGCATTAAACCTAAAGTCCAAAGGAAACCTGCCCCACTCCATTTAAGGAGAAAAAATATGCGCGCTCCTCTCTCAGATGAGCTAAGAGAACGCTACGGAACTAGAACAGCAGCCCTTCGTAAGGGAGACACCGTACTAATAGTGAGAGGTGACTATAAAGGGCATGAGGGGAAGGTCTCATTAATAGACCTCTCAAAAATGCGCATAACTGTTGAGGGCGTGACAATAAAGAAGACCGATGGGACGACTAAGCCTGCCCCAATTAAGCCTTCCAAAGTGATCATCACAAAACTTGATCTCTCCGACAAGAAACGGAAAGAGATCTTTGAATCAAGACTTAAGCGGAGGGAATCCTCTTGAAGCGGCACTTGAAGACTTACCCCGCACCTCGTTTCTGGCCGATCAGAGTAAAAGAGAGGGAATTTGCCGTTCGTCCTTCGCCCGGTCCACATCCCCTGAACTACTCCATCCCGTTAGGGATAGTTTTGAGAGATGTCCTAAATTATGCAACGACCATAGGGGAAGCAAAGAAGATCCTCTCTGAAAGGAAAGTAATGGTGGATGGCAAAGTTAGGACCGACTATAAATATCCGTTGGGGTTGATGGATGTTTTGCATCTCCGTCCTTCCAATGAGTATTACAGAGTCCTGCCCCACCCCGTAAAGAAGCTATCTTTGGTGAAAATATCCCCAGAGGAAGCCACCTTTAAGTTAGTAAGGGTGGCGGGGAAGCGAATACTAAAAGGTGGACGGGTTCAGCTGAACTTCCACGACGGGAGGTCATATAGCATAAAGGTCGATGACCCATTTAACATCCAGGTTGGATATAAGCTGTACGACGCTGTGAAGCTTACCATACCTGAGGGCGAGATCACCGATCACATTCCCCTCGAACCCGGGGCTTTTGTATGCGTAATAGGCGGCAGCAACATAGGCAAATATGGGGAAGTAGTAGAGTCTCCGGCTACTAGAAATAAAGACCAATTGGTCAAGGTCAGAATAGAAGGTGTTGAAAGCACCGTTACGCTTAAGTACTTATTCCCAATAGGTAAGGGAAGCCCAATCATAAACATTAGTGGAGTAGTGCCGTAAATATGTCCGAGGGTGCTAAGGCCACAGGAGTTGGCCAATCGAACCCCATGCGATCAATAAGGATCGGAAAGGTAGTTGTAAACATAGGAGTAGGAGAGGGAGGAGAGCGTCTAGAGAAAGCCATGACCGTCCTTGAGTCCATAACCGGAGCAAAACCTTGCCCAAGGCGAGCTAAGAAAACTATAAGGGATTTTGGTGTAAGAAGGGGAGAAAACATCGGCTGCTTAGTTACGCTTAGGGGAGAAAAAATCGAGGACTTTCTCAGAAGAGCTCTCGACTCCAGAAAGAACCGGCTAAAGGAGTCCTCTTTTGACGATTATGGCAACATATCGTTTGGAATACCTGAGCACATAAACTTGCCCGGAACGAAATACGATCCATCGCTTGGAATATTTGGTATGAACGTCTGCATCGTTTTGGAAAGACCAGGTTACAGAGTCTCGAGGAGACGCTACCGACAGTCAAAAATTGGTCGGAATCACCTTGTAACGAAGGAGGAAGCCATAGCATTCATGACTGAGCGGTTTGGCGTTAAAGTTGAGAGGGAGGCCTAAATATGGGAAAAATCCGGAAACCAAAGGAAAGGAAGTTTGGCAAGGGCAGCAGAGTCTGCAAGCGCTGCGGATCAAGAGGGAGCACCCTCATAAGGAGATATGGTCTCAACATCTGCCGCCAATGTTTCAGGGAGGCTGCAGAAACCTTAGGATTCAAGAAGTACATGTAGGTGCACGACCATGTGGGTGCAGGATCCGCTGGCTAACGTTCTGATAAATATCATGAATAGCGAGGAGCGGGGCAGAAGCGAGTGTATAGTCACTCCCGCCCCAAAGCTTGTAGCAAACGTACTTCGCGTCCTCCAGAGGCATGGTTATATTGGTGAGTTCGAGTTTATTGACGATGGTCGTTTGGGAAAATTGAGGATTCAGCTACTCGGCAGGGTGAACAAATGCGGCGTCATAAAGCCCTATTTTTCAGTCTCATATAAAGAGATTGACAACTACGTTTACCAATATCTCCCTGCAAAGGACATAGGGATTCTCATATTGACGACCCCAAAGGGGATCTTAACTCACAGGGAAGCGATTTCTAACAAAATTGGTGGTCGCCTACTGGCCTACGTCTACTAGGGTGATGGCGATGACAAACTCATCATTATCTTTAAAGATTCCAGAAGGGGTCAGCGTCTCACTGCAGGGATCATCAGTTACCGTGTCTGGTCCAAAAGGCACCATCTCAAAAGACTTTGCGCACTCCGGGCTCAAGTTCACAAGAACTGAGGATTCCATAGTGCTGACTTCATCTGGCAAGGGAAAGCGTTCCAAGGCAATCCTAGGAACAATAGCCTCCCACATAAAGAATATGTTCAAGGGAGTTACTGAGGGTCATCACTACACAATGAAGGTAATTTATGCCCACTTTCCAATCACCGTAAAGGTGGCAGGGAGAGAGGTTCACATAGAGAACTTTATGGGAGAACGATCTAAACGGGTAGCCAAAATAGTTGGTGATGTGAAGATAACGGTCAGCGGGGACGAAATTATTCTCGAAGGCGTGGATAAAGAGGAAGTAGGTCAGACCGCTGCCAACATACACTTGGCAACCCACGTCAAGAAGATGGATCCCCGAGTTTTCCAGGATGGCATCTATCTTGTGGAGAGGAGGTAGGTAAAATGTCCGATTCGGACAAACTGTCTAGGGCTTTAAAGATCAGAGAGAAGATCTCTCGGAGGAGACCAGACTTTATCAGACAAGAGGCTAACAGGTTCCCGCGCCTTGGAGAAAAATGGCGGAGCTGTACAGGTATTAGGTCAAAGATGCGCCTAAAGAAGAAAGGGAGGGCTGCTATCGTCGAATCCGGGTACAGGGGTCCTGTATTGGCGAGAGGGCTTCACCCCTCTGGGAAACGCGAGATCTTGGTTCACAACGTTGAGGATCTGAGCAAAATAAACCCCTCGACAGACGTCATCAGAATAGCATCCACTGTGGGAAAAAGGAAGAGGCTCGAGATCATCGAAAAATCAAAAGCCTTAGGGGTAGCTGTAGTGAACATTCGCCCCTCCGAGAAGGTGTTATTAGAAAAACGGGAGGAGCCCAAAGAAGAAGTGAAAGGAAAAGAAATTAAAGGGAAAGAGCTCGAAGAAGAGGGTCCTCAAGAGCCAGAAGGGGCAGATAAAGAGGCGATGGAGAGAGAAGAAGAGGGATGGTCTGCTGAAAGGGAGGAGAAGGAGTTGGAGGGATCAGAATGAGCCTTAGGATTCAGCGCAGGATAGCCGCAAAAGTCTTGAAGGTTGGTGAAAGCAGGGTTTGGATGGACCCGGAACGTTTTGAAGACATTAGCATGGCTATCACCAGGGACGACATTCGCGCATTAATCAAAGAAGGCGCCATAAAGGCTACTCCTGAAATGGGAGTGAGCCGTGGCAGATACAGGCGCATCCGCCAGCAAAAGAGAAAGGGGCTCAGGAAAGGCTACGGTAGCAGAAAGGGTCCTGTCGAGAATGATGATTGGACTGACAGGATACGGTCTATAAGAGAGTTCCTCCGTCTTCTCAGGAAGAGGCGAATAATCACTCCATCGGTTTATAGAATGCTCTACATTAAGGCTAAAGGTGGGGCTTTTCACGACAAGAGGCAACTCAAGACTTACATAGAAGAACATAACCTGGCGAGGAGGTAAAAAATTGGCGAAAGGACCTACTTATAGGGTTGCATTCCGGAGGAGACGTGAGGGGAGGACTGACTACAACCTCAGGAAGCGCCTCGTCTCCAGCAGGAAGCCCAGACTCGTGGTAAGAAAGTCCCTCAAACACCTGTCCGCCCAGCTCGTGGAGGCAAGGGTTGAAGGGGATAGAGTATTGGCAAGTGCTACAACCATTGAACTGAAGGAATTTGGCTGGAAGGGTGGTACTGGCAACCTCCCTGCTGCTTACCTTGTAGGTTTCCTATTGGGCAAGCGCGCATTGAGTAAAGGGTTTGAGACTGCAGTTTTGGATCTAAATGGTTACCCCATCACTAAGGGCAGCCGCCTCTTTGCTGCCCTCAAAGGAGCGCTAGACGCTGGGATGCAGATTCCGCATAGCGAGGAGATACTCCCCACTGATGAACGCATTAAGGGAGAGCACATTGCCAAATATGCAGAATTGTTGCAGAGGGAGAACCCTGCGAAATACCAGTCCCAATTCTCCAAGTACATCAGCGTCGGCCTCCCGCCAGAGAGTATCGTCCAGCACTTCGAAACGGTTAAGGAGAATATTTCAAAGAAGGTGAAATGAGATGGCATATCAACAGTCACAATGGGTTCCGAGAACCACTCTCGGCAAACTTGTCTTGGAAGGAAAGATCACCAGTATCAAGGAAGTCTTTGAACAGAACATACCGATTAAGGAGCCAGAGATTATTGACGCTTTACTTCCAGACATAAAGCATGAAGTCCTTGACGTTGGGATAGTCCAAAAGCAGACGGACGCCGGCGAAATCACAAAATTCAAGATCGGGGTCGTAATCGGGAACTTTGATGGTTACATTGGCATAGGAACCGGCAAATCAAAGCAGATGCGATTTGCAATAGACAAAGCCATAGCTAATGCTAAGCTCAACATAACCCCCGTCAGGAGGGGCTGTGGACATTGGAAATGCCCCTGCGGGAACCCCCACAGCCTTCCCTTTGTCGTCACAGGTAAGAGCGGCAGCGTCACCGTAACCCTCATTCCTGCGCCAAAAGGGGTTGGTCTGGTTGGTGGTGCAGCTGCCAAAACCTTGTTGACATTTGCAGGGATCAAGGACGCTTGGGTCGTTTCTAGAGGCGAGACAAGAACTACCCTGAACTTTGCAGGGGCTGTTTATGACGCCCTGAGGAACACCTACAGATTTAAGAAATAATGGTGGTAATGATGAAGTTATTCGTAGCGATTCGAATCAGAGGGTTAACGGGTGTCTCCCCGGAGATGCTAGACGTACTAAACCGCTTGAATGTCCCAAAAAAACACAACGCCTCGCTCATTCCTGATACTCCCTCAATGGTTGGCATGCTTAAGAAGGCATCAGATTACATAACCTGGGGGGAGATAAACAAAGAGAGCCTCATAGCGCTCCTTAAAAAGAGGGGACGATTAGAGGGGAATAAAAGGATCACCGAAGAAATCC
>CAZZJY010000152.1:0-2690 GCA_964654895.1 uncultured Nitrososphaerota archaeon | reverse complement strand
AAGAGAGACCTGGAAGAACTTGTGAGGTTGGTTGAGAGGAATGGGGGCAAGGCGAAGGTAATAGAGACAAAGGATATAGTGGTGGATGAGAGGGCCAGACTGAAGTGCATGTATCCTCCATGCCGCTGGTACGGGAGCAGTATAATGTGCCCGCCTCACCTTGAGCTAGACCCCAGCACGACCGAGAGGGTCATGAGGAAGTACAGGTTTGGAATACTTATCAGGCTCGAAACCCCCGTTGAGGACCTCGCAGGACCGGAATGGGCGAAGAGGCACGTACCCCACGAACTCAAACTCAGGGAGGTTGTTGGACTAGTAGAGAGCGAGGCCAATAATATGGGCTATTACTTCGCTCTCGGCTTCGCTGCCGGGGAGTGCTCGCTGTGCCTGTCGAAGAACTTGGAGTGCGAAGCCCTGAGGACGGGAAGGTGCAGGTACCCTTTCAAGGCAAGACCCGCCATGGAAGCGGCCGGCATAGATGTATTCGCAACTGTAAAGAAGGCAGGCTGGGACATACACACCATAACCCCGACAAAAGATATGGCGTCGATACCCTGTGCGGGGCTTTACGGGCTGGTACTCGTCCACTGAGCGGACCTGAAAGTACAAAGACCTCGCATACTGTAGCGTCATGTGTTCTAACCTAGAACCTATAATCCCAGGTACTCGTATGCCGGTCCGCCATTGAAGGCGTATTTTACCTCTCTGAAATTGGCAATAATCCCCTTGACGTCTGCCCTCACGTCCGAAGGGTCCTCTCTGTCGAGCAGAACTCTCTTGATCAGCCTTGCAATCTCCGCCATCTCACCCTCTCCCATGCCGATTCGGGTTACCTCCTGTGTGCCCAGCCTTATCCCCGAGCAGTCCTCCTCGGTTTTGTCTGTGGGCAACGGGGTCTTTGTGGTTATTATGTTGGCGTCTTCCAACCTCTTTGCAGCTGCGTCACCGTTGTTGTTTGGTGCCTTGAGTATGACCTGATGGGATTTGGTGAAACCGTATTTTGCCCCGAGTACGTCAAAGCCGAGGTTGTGGAGCTCCTCCGCGAGCCTCTGGGCGTTCTTGACAACGTTCTTAGTGTAATCACGCCCGAAGGCTATAAACTCCGTGAGGGCGACAGAGAGGGCGGCAACCCGGTGGATGTGGTGGTTGTTGACCAGCTGCCAGGCGGCGTTGTCGATAGCCCTAGCATGCCTACCGTTACACAAGATTATGCCCCCTTGTGGACCAAAGAAGGTCTTGTGCGTGCTGCCAGTCATAACCTCCGCACCCTCCCTCAGGGGGTCCTGGAAGGTTCCACCTGCTATTAGACCGAGAACATGGGCGGCATCGTAGGCAACTATGGCGCCCACTTCATCGGCTATGCCTCTTATCTCTCTGACGGGGTGTGGGAAGAGGATCTCGCTGGCTCCAAGCAGCACCAGTTTTGGTTTCACTCTTGCGATTAGCTTCTCTGCCTCACCGACATCTATGTTCATCTGATCCATGGAGTAAGGGAGCGGGACTAGGCTCACCCCATGAATCTTGGAGCACTCCTTGAAACTCGCATGACCGCCATCGATGACGCTCAGAGCCGTTGCAACGTCCCCCGGGGCGGTCATGGCGTTGAACATGACTAGATTTGCCATTGTGCCTGAGATCGGGACGTAGTTCACGTGGTCTGCCCTGAACGCCATCTTGGCTAATTCTGTGGTGTACCCCTCCAATTCATCGATGTACTTCGTCCCGGAGTAAAACCGGTTGTGAAGAAAGCCTATAGCATACCTGTTTCCTAGATCTGAGATCAGCATCTCTTTTACTGACCTGCTGACAACATTCTCACTAGCTATCAAATTTATGCAGGAGCCCCTCCAGCGGGTGTGCTCCTTTACAATCTCGGTTATGGATTCTAGGTCCCTGACGCTCAAGAGATCCACCTTAGAGGGTAGAGGGTGTGAGCATCTTCTTAAAAACCTTTTTTTAGGGTTTTTAGGCAATAGTAAAGGATCATCATGACTATAATAAAATTATTTCCATGGAAGCGGAATCAGCCAAAAGATGCCCCAGAGACCAGAATGCGAGACGCGGAAAAACAAACGGATTGAAGGCGCTCCACTTCATTTCATTTTGAATTATTCAACTATTAGCGTTGGAAGGGTCCACAATGCAAAATATTGGCAGAGCTAACGGAGGGAGTAGAGAACTATGCCGACCAGCAGTATAATAATGCCGATAATGTAGAACTTCAGGAATTTCTGGAATTTTTGGGCTCTTGACCTCTTGGAGACCTCCTTCTGGTACTCGGGCTTGCACCTTAAACAATAATCCCTGCCCTTGACCTCAATCATCCTGCCGCAGTACACGCAGTGCCTGTGTGGGTAAATATAGGGTTTGCGTTTGGGCGTGGGAGCGGGCGTTCCTTTCTCTTTCTCTTTATCTTTCTCTTTTTCTTTCTCTGTCTCTTCCTCTTCTCCCTTTTGTGTTTCTGTTTCTTGTGTTCCTGCTTCTCTTTTGGCCTTCTTTTTTTCTCCCTCTTTTTCCAATTGACTTCCTCCGGGTTACTGATGGTAACAATCACGGATGGTCAGCGCATGCTGCCTATGCTAACTGCCATGGCCTTGAGGCGCTCGATCCTCTTCCAAGTGGAGGGGTGTGTGGAGAACATCTCCACCAGGGCGTCCCCCCTGGACGGGTCGACTATCCAGAGCCGCACC
>CAZZJY010000151.1:0-3070 GCA_964654895.1 uncultured Nitrososphaerota archaeon | reverse complement strand
GGGACACAAACTTCATGCCAGTTTTGTCCGACACCAAGGTAATACCAGAACACCTACAAGAAACATACAGGAAACTGAGGGAAGGTATTAGAGCCCTAAAGCCGTAAGTATTCTAATTCCAGCGCTGCCAACGAAAAGTGCCAAGGCAATATCCATCATGGTGATCGCGACCGCATTCTTTATTCCGTACTCTTTGATAAGTGCGGAAAGGGTCGCCACACAAGGAATGTAAAGGACCATCACTAGAGTGAAGATCACCATCTGGGCAGGTGTCATGAAAGTGGAGAAGTCTGTTGTGCCAATGTAGGTAGCCAGCATTACTAGGGCCAACTCCTTTCTGAGAAAGCCAAATATGAACGCGATCCCTGTGGCAACGGGCAAGCCCATTAACCCGAGGGTAATTGGCGACAGCCCATTGACTACCAAATCAACCAAGTTGAGGGATGAGGCTAAAGAGACCACAAAGGACCCGAGGACTATTAAAGGGAGAGCTATGTAGACAAAGTCTTTGGTTTTGACCCAGGTCTTCTTGAGGACCGTGTTGATCTGAAACATCCTGAGCGGCGGCATCTCCATGATTAGACCTACGGGTTCCTCGGGAAGGACTTTGAACAACAGCCTGCCGATGGAGAAGACTATGAGGAGATCGAATGCGTATATTGACAAAGCTACAAAAGGACCCAAGTAAGATCCCGCCACGCCAAGGATTATCACAGTCCTAGCGGAACATGGAATCAGTACGACTAACGCTCCAAGGAGGAGGCGCTCCCTTTTGGTCTCCATTATTCTGCATCCAATGCACGCAGGCACGCTGCACCCGTATCCGAGGAGCATAGGGATGAATGCCTTTCCATGGAGCCCTATCTTATGCATAAGGGAGTCTAGCAGAAATGCGGCCCTTGGGAGGTAACCTGTGTCCTCCAAGATTGACAGAAGGAGGTAGAATAATGCGACGTAAGGAAGAGCAATTGACGTCGCGGCGCCCAATCCGAATATTATTCCGTCCAGTAATAGGGAGGACAACATTGGGTCAAATGCCTGAAGATATGGGCGTAGGCTTTCTATAATGAACACGAACAGCTCGTCTATGTAAGCGGAGAGGGAGCTCCCGATGGAGAAGATCACGAGGAAGACCCCAGAAAGGACCATTAAGAGGATCAGATAACCAACAACTTTGTGCGATAAGACCTCATCAACTCGTTCCTCCAGGGTCACTGCGGGCTTTGCATGGGACACCGTGACCTCTTTAGCGATGCGGTGGGAGAGGGCATACCTCTCGGAAGAGATGATGACAGCGGGCGGCTCTCCGTGTAGATCCTCCATAATCCTCATTATTGTGTTGATCTTTTCAAATGCTTGTTTGTGCTTTACGAACCTGGACGTGATTATGGGGTCGCCTTCTAAAACCTTTATCGAGATCCAGTCCAAGGGGTAGGACGACTCGCCCTGGTGAACGTGGCTGGAGACATCAGAGATATATGCCTCCACCTCTTTGCCATAGGTGAGTCGGCGGCTCTTGGCAGGTCTAGCCAAGACGGCTTCCATCAGTTCTGTGAGGCCGAGACCTGAAGTTGCAACTACCGGAACCACTGGAACGCCCAAGAGCTGTGAGAGCTTATCAACGCGCACCTCAATACCCTTCTTTGTCGCCTCGTCGACCATATTCAAAGCGACGATGAGGGGCGCATTCATCTCGAGGAGCTGGAGGGTGAGAAACAGGTTTCTCTCAAGTGCTGTTGCGTCAATTACATTGATTATCACGTCGGCCTCGCCAGAGAGGACATAATCCCTAGTTACGACCTCCTCCTCGGAGAACGATGTCAGAGAGTAGGTCCCCGGGAGGTCCACAATTTTGATCTTCACGCCCTTGTAGACCAGTGTCCCCTCGGCTACTTCCACAGTCTTGCCAGGCCAGTTGCCGACCGACTGGTTTAGACCTGTCAGGCTGTTGAATATAGAACTTTTTCCGACGTTGGGGTTGCCCACAAGCGCTACTATTATGTCTACTTTCTTGACCTTGTCCCTCATTTCTACCCCCTCACAGGGGCTTGACCAAGACCTTCGAGGCAACACCTCTCCCGATGGCAACCTTCGTAGACCTGACTAATAGCTCCAAAGGACCCCCCACGGGAGCCCTCCTTAAGACCTTCAATACAGTACCAGGGGTTATGCCGAGGCTGCACAGGCGCGATATTAGGCCTCGCCCTCCCACCAAGAAGACCACTTCTGCTTCCCTGCCCTCCGGCAACTCGATAAGGGGTATGAGCTCCTCCACATGGTAGGGTATCGCTTTGAGGCGGTTGTAGAAGTCGTTAATGCAGGACCTGTCAATCTTGTGGCAGGAAATCCAGTGGTCAATGGAGTCAAGTTGAGCCTTCTCCTCTCCATGGTGCAGGATGGAGTCGTGAAGAAAACGCTCTCTGTGGTTCAAGAGGAGAGACTCGCCCCTATCAGTAATCTTTAACTGCCCGCCCTCCTCTTGTATAAAGCCGCCAGTGATCGCAGAGTCTAGGTCCTCCTCCTGAAAGCCTGACTTTTTCACGTCCTCCCTTGTGACCACGCCAAGTTTTGATTTCAGTTTACAAAAAGCCTCCAGCAACTCCTCCAACAACTGATCATCCCTCCGTGGTTGGTATCGGCTTTCCATGGGGGCATAGTTTTGGTCTCCCGAGTTTTTCGTAAAGCCGCTCGAGGATCTCGCCACTCAGGTGGTGTTCTATTCCACAGACTTCGCTTTGAACTTTTGACGGGTCCAGCCCAAGGTACTGGAAGAAGAAACACTCCAGAATCCGGTGCCTCTTGAGGATTGCCCTTGCATATTTCCTCCCCTCTTCTGTCAGCTTCACGCCCCCATAGCTCATCCATATGACCAGCCCCCTCTCGGCGAGCTTCTGAATCATCTCTGTTACTGTGGAGGGGTAGACACCAAGGCGTTCCGAGATCTCCTTTGTACGAACTGTCCTCTTATGACGCTCCTCTGAAATTATGTATATGAGTTCAAGGTAGTCGGCAGGACTGTTGTGCTCCCTCTTTGACAATATAGCACCCGATGTTTTCGGGTGACCGGAAA
>CAZZJY010000150.1:0-3350 GCA_964654895.1 uncultured Nitrososphaerota archaeon | reverse complement strand
AAAGGACGCCGGAGAGGACCTCAGGGAGAGGGGTGTGAGGGCGGGGTTGGTGCGGCTCAGGGTGATCAGCCCGCTCCCCCGCGAAGAAATCTTGGAAGCCGTTAAGGGCGCAAAGGTGGTTGCCACCGTAGACAGGAACTATTCTTTTGGGCATGGCAGCGTATTGGGAGGGGAGTTGGCTGGTTTTGTCAAAAACACCATGTGTAGGTTTGTGGCAGGGCTTGGAGGGAGGGACCTAACTCCGGAGGACTTTCAAGGGATTGCTTTGAAGGCGCTTGATGTGGCAGAGAAGGGGGAGGACAAGGGCAAGGAGGAGTTTTGGTGGGGGTTGAAAAGATGACCGCTATATTCTCAATCAAGGACCTCGTGGATGAAGAGTACACCCTCCCGGGGAACGCTGCTTGCCCTGGATGTGCGGCGGCACTGTCCCTGAGGATAGCGCTGAAGGTTTTGGGACCCAAGACGATATTGGTAGTTCCAGCTAGCTGCATCTCAGTTATTCAAGGGTACTACCCGAAGACTCCCTGCAGGGTTCCAGTTTTAAATGTGGCATTCGCTTCTACGGCTGCAGCTGGTAGTGGCATAGTTGCGGCGCTTGACTTGAAGGGCAAGAGCGATGTGAAGGTCCTCTGTTGGGCAGGCGACGGCGGAACCGCAGACATAGGCTTGCAGGCTCTGAGTGGCGCGGCGGAGAGAAATGAGAATATGATCTACGTATGCTACGACAACGAGGCTTACATGAACACGGGCACACAGAGGAGCGGATCGACCCCAAGGGCGGCTGCGACCACCACAACTGTCACGGGAAAGCCGGAGAGGAAGAAGAGCGTCCCAGACATAATGATAGCCCACAGGGTGCCTTACGTGGCAACGGCGTGCGCAGCCTTCCCGCTTGACTTCGCCAGCAAGCTGAGGAGGGCTGCTTCCATGCCAGTCAGGGGGCTGAAATACATACACCTACTTTCTCCATGCCCGCCTGGATGGAGGTTTCCAGCCGAGAAGACCATAGAGGTCGGCAGGTTGGCGGTCATGACCGGATTTTGGATCCTTTATGAGTGGTTTGATGGAAGGTACAACCTGACTGGACCTTCAAAGGGACTGCTGGACAAAAGCAAGAGGAGGCCTCTCAAGGATTATCTCTCGATACAAGGGCGTTTCGGGCACCTCACAGACGAGGATGTGGAGTCCTTGGAGAAAGAGGTTGATGAGCAGTGGAACGATTTTGCCAAAAAGATGAGCAAGGTATAGGGTGGAAAATAGGACGCTTCACGGGTAGATCGGAACTCTCGGCTCTCCAACCTCTATGACTCAATAACACCAAGTTATCAACGGTGTCAGAGCAGCAGATCTCCACCCTCCATAATTGTGAAGCGATCGCCTGATTGAAGCCTTACCTCGACTGTTGGGGACGATATGAGAAAGTCCATGTGCGTGGCGGAGTTGTTCATCCCGCCTGGGTAGTCAGAGTTATGACCGAAGGCGATGTGAACGGTCCTGTAGACCTTTTCTGCCTCTAGGAAGTTGGCGTGGATGCGAGCTTTTCTGTTTAGACCGAAGGCAAACTCGCCCACATAGCTCGCCATTTCATCAACGCTCAGGGCAGCCTCCACCCTTCTTTTGAGGACATTGTCATGTGAGATTGTCTCAACTGCCCTGCCGCCCTTAGCCCTTATCGTTATTGGAGATTTGATGGACCCGATGCCCCCGACTGCCAGGTCGCAGACTAAAGTGCCATTGAGCGAGGACTCCACGGGACCGGCGATCACCTCGCCTGTCGGGAGGTTCAGCCACTTGAAGGTCTTCCAGTCGAAGCAAGTGTCAGTGAAGAATGGTCTACCGGACACGGAGAATGAGATGTCTGTTCCTGACGGATTCGTTACGCGGATCTCCTGAGCGCCTGCGAGGCGCGTAAGCAGCCTCTGGGCGGACTCTTGTAGCTCCCTGTGCTCTTCCGGTGAGAGTGCCAGGGCACCTTCGGTCAGCATGTCAATGGTTATGCCAGGGCAGTGACCGAGGCGGTACCTTCGGTACCTGGCTATCAGGTTGATTATCTTAACCCTGAAAGGGGTCTCCTTCTCACTCTCCCGGAATATTGTGATGAATATGTCGGCGGCTCTGCTCGAAACGAGGTTGTAGATCTCCTTTGGGACACTGCAGCGGACCTCTGGACCAGCCTCAAGCTCGAGCATGCGGGTCCAAAGACCCAGTTGGAGGGCGCCCTCTATGAAAGCCTTGCCGACCTGGAGGGCAGAAGTGTCGCATATTACCACCAGCCTCTCTCCCTCCACAGCGCCGAGGACATGCTGGAGGGCGTTCTTTGCGGATTCAGACGCATCCATTGAGACCACAGCACCCATATTGGCTTGGAGTATATTTATGCAGTGCTAAAGGTTACTGGTTTAGAGCCCCCAAAGTAAGAGATCATGTTATTCCTCCAACAAGCAGGGCTATGATCACCGAGATAATTACGAGGGCTACCGTCTCGACAAGCGTGACGCGCCAGTGTACTTTCATCTTCTTTGACCTGTAGCGGGCCAGGAATATGCCAACCACCATCCCAACAAAAATGAGGGACGCGATTATGCCGAAGGGAGGGGGTATCAGCACGAATAGAGAGATGGGAACAATGCCCGACAGGAAGGTCGTGACGCCACAGAGAATTGCGGAGTAGAGGTTCGACTTGCTTATCTCCTTTTTTAGGACGGTGAAGAGGCTCTTCAGAAGTATTAGCGACTTGCTCCGCTCCTCGCCATCCACTATCCCGTTAACGCTGTATTCCATGAGGTTCTTCAGCGATATGAGGTCAGCCAAGTCCTCAGTTTTCCCGCCGAGTATGAAACTGGAGAAGTTGGTCATGGATACTGCTGATAGGGTGAGGGCTGCCGTGAATATGGTCAGGGTGGAGCTCAACCCAGCGAGGAACGTGGAGAGGGTGACTATGAGGGCGGTTATGGAGCCGTCGGTGAGACCGGCCACCACTTCAAGTACTGGCTCATCCTTGAATAGGAGGTTTTTCAGCTCCTCGCTCAGGTGGTAGCCTTTCTCGGTAAGAGCGATCTTCTCACCACTCCTCTTTATCAGACCATCTTTGGAAAGCTCATTTAATGTGTTTTCAAACTCCTCAGGCTCCACGCACCTCGGACAACCAATGAAGTGCTCGATCTTCTTCCTGAGAGGCTCTGGTTCACACTCGCAGCCCTTCTTCACGCTGAGTAAGACTAGGATTCTTATGATGTCGCGAGTCTCGCCGACCTCGAACGTCAAATATAGAAGCCCCAATAAGTGGTTGTGTGTGAAGTTTTAAATTTTTTGATCAGTTGACTTTAAGAATATAGATTCAGGAAGAGCTG
>CAZZJY010000149.1:0-2627 GCA_964654895.1 uncultured Nitrososphaerota archaeon | reverse complement strand
GAACTCTTCGTAATCAGGTAGTAGGATTTTGAGAACGCTCGGAGGGGTTACGAGTGGATGCTCAAGCCCAAATACATCTCTTAAAAAGTTTTCGAAGAGCCTGTTTATGCCGAATGCGATCTCACTCTGTTTCAGGATAACCCGCTCTAGTACTCGCTTTCCACTCTCGGTGATTTCGTAAACCTTTTTCTTCCTGCCCTTGTAGGAGAGCCACTCCCCCTTCACAAGTCCCTCCTTCTCGAGTTTTTTGAGGACGGGGTATACTCCACCCGGTGTTGGCTTCCAAGACCCCTGTGTTATATCGCGCATGACCTGCATTATCTCATACCCAGTCATCGAGCGCTCATTTATCATTAGGAGAAGGGCCATTCCCATGTAGCCTTTCCTGCTCCACTCGAGACTCCTGGTGACTGGGTCGCTGAACATACCGCATCCCTTTTGAATATATTTGAGTGAAATATATGAACCTTACGATGAAAAGTCCATTAGTTGTCAAAATGCTTTGCCAAATTCTGACAAAGGGCGCACAGCAGGTGTGACCTCATTCCACGGCTGAGGGGCTAGGGTTCCGCTTTTCCTCCCATTTCAGCTACGCAATCACAGCCCCCTGCTAGACGAGCTTTTTGCGGAAGCTTTTTCCCTTTTTTGGGTACCGCAATTCCTGCTTCGTTAGCCAGGCTCGATCCCCATGATGGGTTGCGGAGGTCTCGGGCTTCGTACCCTCTCATCAAATTCGTTAACCACACAAGGCGCTTTGGGGAGTGCATCTCTGCGCCTGAATGAAGATCTTGAAACAGAACATATAAATCCAACTTCACCCTCATCCCACCCATAAGTAGCACGGGATTTCCTACCCAATATATTAAAAGAAGAAAGGTTGTTAGAACATTAAAATCTGGTGGTATTCCATGGGAATGACGATCGCAGAAAAAATCTTGGCAAGAGCCTCTGGGAAGAGCAAAGTTGAGCCAGGGGAGTACATAATCGGGAAGGTCGACCTGGCGATGGTTCACGATCTAACAGGACCCCTGACGCTCAATGTTCTGAAAGAGATCGGGTATGAGAGACCCTGGGACCCTGAAAAGATCGTGATAATTTTAGACCACCAAGTTCCTGCAAATTCAACGGTAACTGCCTCGCTTCACAAACAACTAAGAGAGTACGCTGATAAGTACGGCACAAAGTTTCACGATGTGGGAAGACAGGGGGTGTGCCACCAAATTTTGGCTGAGAGCTATGTCAAGCCCGGAATGTTGGTCGTGGGTGCGGACTCTCACACCTGCACGCTGGGTGCGCTGGGGGCATTTGCCACTGGTATAGGCTCAACCGAGATGGCATCCGTTTTCTTGACTGGGGAGCTCTGGTTCAGGGTTCCAGAAACTATAAGGTTTGAGCTCAAGGGTAGTCCAAAACCTGGCGTGTCGGCTAAAGACATAATACTTTACATTATTGGAAAAATGGGGGTCGATGGAGCGCTTTACTGCGCGACCGAGTTCACCGGCGAGGGTGTAGAGGGGCTGAGCGTTGATGGCAGGCTTACGCTATGCAACATGGCCATAGAGATGGGCGGGAAGACTGGGATCATAAACCCGGATGTCAAGACACTCCGGTTCACAAATACAGAACATATTGAGGGGGAAGTTCTCAGGAGTGATAAGGACGCAGAGTACCACAAGACCATGGAAGTTGCTCTAGAGGATTTGGTCCCGCAGGTGGCGCTCCCCCACTCTGTTGACAACGTAAAGCCAGTCTCCGAGGTTGAGGGGGTCGATGCTGACCAGGTCTTCATAGGCTCATGTACGAATGGCAGGCTTGAAGATCTGGAGGCAGCCGCTAAAATTCTAAAAGGGAGGAAGGTAAAAGCTGGGACAAGGCTGATCGTTATCCCAGCCTCGCCAAGCATTTACATGGAAGCGGAGAGGAGAGGCTATATAAGGACGTTCATTGAGGCGGGGGGTGTTGTCTGCAATCCAAATTGTGGACCGTGTCTTGGGGGGCATATGGGCATCCTCGCAGATGGGGAGGTCTGCGTGAGTACATCAAACAGAAACTTTGTAGGCAGGATGGGGAGCCCCCACTCAAAGGTTTATTTGGTCTCTCCCGAAACCGCTGCAGCAACTGCTGTTGAAGGGAGGTTGACTGATCCTTTGAAGTATGTGAGGAGATGATGGCAATGAGTGTTATCAGGGGAAGGGCATGGCTATTTGGAGACAATGTAGATACGGATGTCATACTGCCAGGCAAATACCTCGTTTTAACAGACCCCAACGAGTTGGCCAAACATGCGCTTGAAGGGCTGGTCCAAGACTTTTATAAGAAGATCTCAAAGGGCGACATAATAGTGGCTGGAAAGAACTTTGGGTGTGGTTCCAGCAGGGAGCACGCGCCCATCGCACTGAAATATGCAGGTGTGGGAGCTGTTGTTGCAGAGTCATTCTCAAGGATCTTCTTCAGGAATTCAATAAACATCGGTCTGCCAGCGGTGATATCAAAGGATGCGAGAAGGGTCGTAAAAGAAAACGAGCTAATATCCATACATCTCGAGGAGGGTTACATTTTGAGGGAAAGTGGTGAAAAAATACCCGTCGAGGGCTATCCAGAATTTTTATTGGAGATCTTGAAAGATG
>CAZZJY010000148.1:0-16444 GCA_964654895.1 uncultured Nitrososphaerota archaeon | reverse complement strand
AATCAAAACTGGTGTGCCCTTTGAACGATGAGAAAGTCCGGTTAGCTCGCTCCGCCGCTTATATTGCTGCACAGACTGTGGTATCCATTATAACTGGGATTGTGTATTTTGCCTTTGCCGCCAGACTTCTCCCTACAATCGCCGATCTGGGCAAAGTCTCCGCCATAACAATGTTTTCGGGCTTACTTCTCACGGTACTGATATTCGCATTACCCTCTGCGATCTCGAAGTATTACTCTGAACTCTTGGGAAAGGGGAGCCCGTCTGACGCAAGCGGCGTTGCCTACACCGGATTTAAAATTGGCACCATTCTAGCCATCATCGGTGGCGGTTTTTGCTTATTATTCGCCCCTGCCCTTTCATTGATATTCTTTGAGAGTGAAGCAGAAGCAATTTTTTTCAGACTGCTTGCTCTGGATATCTTGGCTGTATTCTTGTCCCAATTTTCTTCCTCTTTGCTCTACGGCTCTCAGAGGTTTAAGGAACTTTCAATTACTTCAATTATCTCTAATTCGGTCAGGGCTGCTGCGTCGATATCTTTTCTATTGGAGGGTCTTGGGATTGCAGGAATAATCCTTGGATGGGTAATCGCAGACTTTCTATATCTTTTCCTATCTCTTCTATTCTGCCGCGACATCATACAAAAAATGCACGGGTCATTCCCACTATCCATTCTGTTGAAATACTCTGCTCCAATCTATGGGGCAAACATACTGGGCTATCTTCAATCAACTATAGATCGATATGTTGTTCTTGGACTGGTCGGGGCTCAAATACTTGGCATCTACACTCCAGCAACAACCGCTGTTCTTTACGTCTCCTCACTGTCTGGGTCCTTGGCCTCTGCCATATTTCCCCAGGCATCGGGCCTGTTTGGCAAAGGTGACATCAATGGCATTTTCAGAACCACAAAAGTCGCATCAAAATACTCCGCTATTATTTATTCTCCCTTGGCTCTTGGACTTGCTGCGACGGCATTGCCCACAGTAGATCTATTTGCAGGGTCAAGATATGTAGAAGGGGCACCAGCATTGGCGATCATGGCTGCCGCATCTGTTGTATTGTCGCTGCATTATGTAGTCTACACATACATTGCTTCAATAGGGAAAACTTTTGTCTTCTTCATCTCTCAAGTTGCCGCGATAATAGCATGCACCTTCCTTTCTGTCCTTTTTGTACCTCAGTTAGGTGCAGTTGGGGCAGCGATCGGCAGAAGCGCCTTGACCTTGGCGAACTTCCTCACAATGCTCCTTTACCTAAAGGCAGAGATACGCAAGTTGATAGATTGGCGATCTTTCTACACTTCGCTCATTATCTCCTCTATCATGTCAATATTTGTCTTCATTTTTGTGTGGGCGTATTATTCGAAATATCTACTTCCCGCCTACATTGTTGCTGGTGGCATCATTTACATAATAATGTTAAAGGTTCTAAAAATTGTGAATAATGCCGATTTAGAATTGCTAATTGCCCTTCTCCCTCAGCGGCTGAAGGGTCTTGCCGCCAGGTTTGGTCGTTTCTTGGTTTCTTAAAAATGAATTTTACTGATTCGCTTTCCAGCTTCCGATCCATCAACAAAAACTTGACAATAAAGCCTCCAGCTTTAATAGTATAGCACCGATCTCAATATCAAATTCGGCTCCTATATACAGGTTGCCACTCTGAAACGAAATCTCTGGAGGGCTGCTAATAGGCACATGAGCCCAGAGAGCGGCAATAAGGGATGGCGCCTAAATAACCCCCTTTTCTGGGATGGAATGTGATAAAGCATAGTGTCTATGTCTGAAAAGTAATTGAAAACTGATCAATGAACCACTAGGAAGTGTGAGCCTTGGCTTTAGTCTGGGAAAGTATTAAGAAATCACTAAAAATTAGTGACTGAAATTATGTCACTTTTCAGGACCTCTGTTACCCTTCCCTTTATATTATCTAGGTCCCCCTCATAAAATGGCTTGGCTTTGAAGATCTGTTGGAAGATCCTCCTGCCCGCCTCGTCGTCACCTTTAACCTTAAAAATTGTGGACCTTGGTGCCACCCCTCCCTCCTGTAAAAGCCCCTCAGCGTCTCCATCAGTGATCCCAATGATCGGGATTCCAAATCTGCTGAGTATGTCCCCTACAATTAAGGTGGTATCGTCTCCAACAGTAACGGCAGAGCAGATCCCCTCGTCCAATAATTTTAAAACATCATATCCCGCATGCTCTACGTAGGCTACCTTCTTACTAATTTTAGCCTTTAGGTCTGTCCTCCTGTTCTTAATAATATTCCTCAATACCTTTATGGTGTCTATTTTGGCCTCAGACAGCTCTATTCTTCCCAGCTTCTCAATTCCATGTCTTTTAATTGTGGCCCCTCTTATATCCAAAATGTTCCCTTTTTCACAGATCACTACAACGTCTTTCGCTTCCGCTTTTCCAACCACTATCTTATTTATCAGTATCCAATCACCAGGCGCAACTGCTAATATTCTCCTAAATTCCCTTTCTCCCTCTTTCCAAAATGTTATCCCGAAGTCCTTGCCATTCTTGAGCTCAAACTCCAAATCTTCAGACAATCTTTCAGCAAATTCTCTTGCCCCGTCGCTCCAAAAAGCCACAACCCTGTTGTTGGTATCCACGCCAACAATGGGCAGCGCCGTCCTTTTATAGATGTGCCAGCTGTCTGCCATCATCCTTTCAACATCACTAGCACCCATAGAATTGACTATGACATCGAATTCAAACCGATTCTTGTTGATCCATTCGCTGAACTTTTCTTGGATGATCTTCACTTTACTCTCGAGGTGAGCATCCATCATTGCTACCGCGCCGATTGTGCCCCCCACTACGGCAACATAATCCCCATATTTTTTTATCAGTGAAATCATCCTCTCAGCCCAGCCTGTGTCAAATACCCCTGGCATATGGAGTCGCATGCAGATCCTCACAGATATCACCAGCAGGTCTAAATTTTTTCGTTCAAATCAAAGATAAAGAAATAAACTAAGGAATATATGCTCTTTTATGTGAACCCCCTTGGTAAAGCTCTCGGTCATAATCCCCACATATAATGAAGAAAGGGGGATAGAGGCAACTCTTCGGTCCATTTCCTCACAGACGCTGCCTAGGGATGACTACGAGATAATTGTGGTAGACGGCGGCAGCACCGATAATACCGTCAAAATCGCCTCCAAGTACGCTGATTTAGTTATCCAGCAGAAAAGCAAGGGCGTAGGTGGCGCAAGGAATGACGGCGTAGCAGTAGCTCGTGGCAGAGTCGTCGTTCACACGGATGCCGACGTCATAGTAAGGAATGACTGGCTACAACAGATTCTCTCGTATTTTTCTTTGGGCGTTGTGGCGGTATGTGGTCCGGACGAACCCTTAGAACCCGATCCCAAGTATAAAGTCCTATACTCACTAATCAACTTATTTTCGCTCCTAGCCTACAAATTGGGGGTCGTTTGGACTAGAGGCACTAACACTGCAGTCCTCAGGGATGCTTTTTTGAAAGTGGGTGGTTATACTGATTACCCCCTCTGTGACGACGGAGAGTTGGGCTTAAGATTAAGAAGAATCGGGAAAGTCCTCTACTCTCCGAAGATCGTGGTGAAGATGTCGACTCGAAGGTTCAAAAAATATGGAACCCTCAGGGTCTTGAAAGAGTGGATCAAGGGCGACTTGATGATCTTCATGGGCAAAAAGACTGTTGGAAAATATCATAAGGAATCCTACTGAGAACCCCTTGGGAATTATGGGAAGCCCCGCCCTTTAAATCGGAAATTTAAAAAAATAATTATATATCTAAGAAGAGTAATCACTTGATAAATGGTTAAAATGGAAATCGCCATTCTTACTGAGCATATTTGGCAGATCATAATCTTGCTGTTTGGCTATGGGCTCACGCTAATTGTAGTCCTATTTTTGGACAAAATAATCAAGAAATGGGTTGATAGAGTAGTTAGTAGGTCCCCCTCATTGAAGACTTCCTATGTTTTCATGAGGAGGATTCTCATCTCCTTGATCATAATTATGGGCGTCTCCTTCGTCACTTTCACAGCATTTCCTGAACTCGGTCCTGCGATAGCTTCTCTTTTTATTGCAGCCGGATTCGCCTCCATAGTCATAGGTATGGCCGCGCAGGCAACCCTTTCAAATATTATCGCTGGAATAATGTTGTCCCTCTCGCAACCAATAAAATTGGATGACGCCATTTTGTTCAGGAACGAGTTCTGCTTTGTCGAGGATTTAAACCTAATGCACGCCATCCTTCGAACATGGGATAACCGGCGGTTGATGGTTCCTAATTCCGTCCTGCAATCCGAAGTCATAGTGAACTATTCGGCTAAGGACCCAACAAAATTAGTTCCTGTTTTTGTTGATGTTTCCCACGAAGCCGACTTAGACCTTGCCATGAAGATCATGGTAGATGTGGCAAGGAGACATCCCGAGTGCCTTCCTATAGGCGACCTTCCAAACGCCGTAGTGATGGAAATACACGAGAACGGTGTCAGACTGAGACTCCTTAGCAGAGCTAAAGACCAGCCAACTGCCTTCATGATGGCTCGCGACCTGCTAAGAGACATCAAGAAGGAATTCGCGGCTAATGGTATAGAGTTCGCCTATCCAAGAAGACACATTAAATTGAATGGTTTGGGAATCCGTAGCAAAGGTAAACTAAAAGCTGATGCGGATTAGACCCCATTGGGATTATGCCCATAAATATGGCTCTATAAATAGTTTTTCAAATTTAGTGACAAATAATGATAAAAATTGTCTTCTGATCTATTGGCCTGTAATTAAGTTAGTTAAAAAATTAAAAAATCTTAAATACTCCTTATTTTCAATCCCGATTTGGGTGTTATAATGATACCTGCACTGGTGTTGCTTTTCGCCACTCTTATACCAAAAGCGACCTCGGTGGATCCTTGGCAGACATGGGCTATAATGTTCTTCTGGCCTGTCCTTTGGCTGGTCTTGGCTTTCGTGGCGTGGGGCATTTTAAGGCGTAGGGAAAAACAAGAGGAGCTTCAATCCCAGGAGGGATCGAGCCGTGGCTGAAGTCTTCCACATAGAGGCACTGATAGGCTGGGCGGTCTATCTAATTATAATGGTCCTCATAGGTATATGGTCCGGAAGATTCGTCAAGAAACTCGAGGACTTCACAGTCGCTGGCAGAAGGACCGGCGCCTTTCTTGTAGGTCTGAGCCATGGGGCCGGCTCAATGAGCGGCTTCATGTTTGTGGGGCTGCCTGGCTATGCCTACACTGAGGGTGCTTTTGCCTTCTGGTACGAGGCTGGAGATGCGGGAGGAGGCTTCTGGAACTTCACTTTCTTAGGGCGTAGAATGAGGACACTCGCCGCGAAATTGGGTGCAGTCACACCAGTCGACCTTCTCTCAAAGAGATTTCCATCAAACGCCACATCCGCTGTTGGAGGTATTATAACCGCAATATTCTGCTGGGTTTACCTTCTTGCGCAGATCATTGCTGCCGGAAAGATGGCCCAGCTACTATTGGGCGTTCCATACCAGTGGGGCGTTATAGTCGGCGGCATAGTTGTACTCCTCTACGTTGCTCTTGGTGGTCTCCTTGCTGTTATGCTAACTAACGTAATGCAGGCACTAATAATGTTCATTGGGGCAGTTGTAGGTCTAGTTGTTGGCTTCTCGCTGGTGGGCGGGCTCGGGGGTCTCACGGATAAGCTAATGGCGATAAACCCGACCATACTCTCAGTCTGGGGCACAAATAACATGTACTATGGGCAGTACGGGGAGATTCTCGGGTCTCTCCTTATATACATGATCGGCTACATAGGTCTGCCACACATTGTCATTTTCCACATGTCTGCAAAGAGCGTGAAGACAATAACCAACTCGATCGTCGTGAACGTCATTTGGGCCGTCATATTCACATACGCCTGCGTCTTTCTGGGTCTTTTTGCAATAGTGCTACTTCCAGGGCTGTCTGACCCCGAGCTTGCAGCTGCAACGTTCTTCTACACTTTCACCAATCCATGGCTTGCTGGATTTCTGCTGGCGGCGGTTTATGCTGCCATAATGAGCACTGCAGATACCTTGTCACTGACTTCTGCATCAGCCATAATCAACGATCTTTATGTTAGATACGTAAACCCTAAGCTGGACGACAGGACTAGGATGCGCTGGACTCGTACCTTGGTGTTCGTTATAGGACTGATAGCCATCGCCGTTGCTCTGATCCCCGGAGGCAGCGTGTTCACCGCAGTTGTTTCTGCATTCGGCGTTTTGGGATGTGCGTTTATCACTACAAACCTCTCTGCCGTTTATTGGAAGCGGGCGACATCAGCCGGGGCACTTGCCTCCATGATTGGTGGTGCGGCAACAGCCGCCCTTTGGGACCCATCGGGACTTAGGGCATTGACTGCGGTGCACCCGTTCTTTGCGGGTTTAATAGTATCCGTTGTACTAATGGTAGTGGTGAGCCTTATCACGAAACCGTTGCCGCCAGAAATACAGAGTCTTGTGGATGCGAGTAAGAAGCACTTCATATCCGCTTCCGTAGATAAGAGGATCGAAAGGTCCTCGTCAGTAGAAACAAGGGTGGTAGCCTCTAACATATCAAAGATCTTCTCTGCGTCTCATCTCGCTGAATTGACTTCCATCCCAATTTCGCTCGGGACTACAAATTGAGCGGATCCTGACACACTATCAAGGAGCAACCAAATTCTCCTCTCTTTTTTTCTAGGGAGTTGAACTAACCAGAACTGCTTGTAAATTACCATTTTGTCGATCACATTAATCTCCATATCTTTCAACATGGTCAATCTTTTGAGCCTCTGGAAAGTCTTCTTCACATATTCTTTGGCTCCACAAATCCCTGCCTCTTCCGGAACCTTCAAACTTAGAACCCTTTCTTCATCCAGCTCTTCCGTGGCTAGATCTGGAATTGAGGTATACCCCACAAAACCTGTTATACCATCGACCATCAAATAAACTCCCTCGTAAGTCTTGTTAACACCTAGAGCCATGCTCGCCTTAATTTCGAAATTGATCAGCCAGTAAGGGTAGTACAGAAACCCCACAGTCGCTCCAATTAGCTCTTCCTCGCCAATTTTTTTCTTAAGCAATTCTGTTGCCGTCTTTAGATCCCTGTAAAACCCTTTAACTACATTCGCCTTCATTAAACCACCCAACGGAGTTAATTTGCAACAGGTTGACTTAATTACTTAGCTGTTTTGCAGATCCCGTCGCCTCGATTAGGGAGCGAAGCGTTTTGAACTATCTTTTTTTTACTGCTGAAGCGATTTGATGTGACAAATCAATCTCTTTGATGATAAAGATTAGAATGGTCAAATAGCTACTGCCATCCTTATACAGTGGCCTGATGTAGGATCCTAAACGGCAATAGAGGATCAACTAATGAATACCTCAGAGGAAAGAACCTTCCGAATTTAACCGCGGAGAACCTCAACAGCTGGTTAAAATAGTAGGAACCTCATCTCTAGTTATTTCTATGAGCTGAGCCCGAGCATCGATAAAAGTTCACACATCCTGCAAACTTCCCTTCCTGAAGGCGAGCCACAACTTTTACAATACTTAATCTCTCCAATCTCGCCTCTCAGCAAACTGCTGAGCTTATCAACCGACCTTACCATAGAGAATTTTGTTCCAGGGTGCCTCTGTTCTATCCTATTTAATATGTCCCTGACTTCGTCCCTCAAAGACGCCCTGACGTACGGGCACTCCCTCTCATAGAGCGGATAGCCCTTCAAATACACATAGATCGCAATCTCCTTTTCAGGTACATACCTCAATGGCTTTACCCTTGGAACGAAACCTTCTCTAACTTTCAACGGCTTTGTGCCAAGCCTAATCATCCTGGCCACATCGCCGCGCATGAGATTTATGAATACCGTCTGTGCCTCATCGTCAAGATTGTGTCCAGTAGCTACCTTTGTTGCACCAAACTTTATCGCTGCCTCGTTAATCAGCCTCCTCCTCAAAACCCCACAAAATGTACATCCAAGAAGCTTGATGCCTTTAGTGCTGGCCAAATTATAGATCTCTTCCAATGAACTACCATACGCCTCTTTAAAACTGACAACATGGTGCTCTATACCGAGTTCTCCTGTGACTCTTTTAGCTATGTTAAGACCCTCCTCCCTGTAACCCCTTACTCCTTCATCTATGGTCACAGCAAAAATCTCCGTGCCATACCTTCTTTCGATCTTAGACAAAATACTCAAAAGAGCTAAACTGTCTTTACCTCCCGACAAAGCAACCATTATTCGGTCTTTCGGCTCAAATAAACCCTCCCTTTTTATAGTTCTTAGGACGGTTCTCTCCACACTCTTCATGAAACACTTTTTGCATAGAACCTCCCCAGAGTGCCTCCTCCAATAAAAACCCTCTCTTCCACAATTACATAGCATGACTTCCAACTTTCAGCGCCTCTATCCGAACTTAAAGGACGGAAATACCATGAAACTCATGGATATATTTAAAACCAGCATTAAGAGGCAGGACCACCTCAACACTTGCCCCATTTTTTCAGAAAGTTTCTTCTTTTTGAAGACGAAGTTTATCATGATCTCTGCGAGTTTATCTCCATCCAACGCCGTCACGGGCATCATATTTATCAAACCAACATTCAACGATAGAATGTATATCCAAGAGAGCGCACCTAGGATATAAAACGGGAGGAATGAGGGGACAAAACCGTATTTAGGTTGATAGTAAGGATAAGTGTAAACCCCGATGTAAGAAGAATTAGATGTGGGCGACTGCCCGAGTTTGAATTCAACAGCGAAAGTCTCCCCCCCTCTTATTATAGTTATTGGCACCGAGGAGTTTGGTGGTATCCCCTTTAATACTTGCTCTAAATCGCTGGCGTTTCTCACCGGTGAACCGTTTATGTCAATTATCACGTCCCAGGCCCTCAACACCCCTTCGGCTGGGGAGTTCGGCACAACCTCTGTTATCTGAACTCCAGATGGCGTAGTATCGTATAATGGCGAGATTACCAGTGTTCCATTTGTGAGCAATGCAAGCGCAATTAGGGCGATTATTATATTTGCCGTTGAGCCTGCGGCGTAGACCCGCGCTTGGGAGGACTTCTTAGCCTTTTTGAGGTCTTCCTCATCGGGCTCGACAAATGCCCCAGGTATTATAGCAAGTAGTAACAGGCCTGTGCTCTTCACCTTTATCCCCTCAGCCCTCGCCGCAACACCGTGGGAAAACTCGTGTGAGACTAGAATTATCACTATTGATAAACTGAAGAAAAATAATGTATTAAACGTTGGGCTCAGCGTTATGCCAGGAATTAGTAACGAAACAGGAGAGGCCTCTTCAGTCTTAAAGAACAAGAAGAAAAGGTTTCTGGCGAGTATGTATGTTATGTAAATTGAACCGCCTATGGACACTGCAATTCCAATAGTCCAAATAACCTTCCAAAAAGGTCTTAGCTTTGCCCCTGCCCTCTCTATGAGCGAGTTAAACTTCGTAGTCCTCCATATCAGATAAAAGGGGCGAACTTCAACACTCTTTGGCAAAAAATGCTTTGCCATGAGCATAATGGACCAGAATGCTAATACGATTGCGAGGAAGACCACCCATTGGTCCATTTTTTCCGCCTCAAACAATAATTATATTTTCGGCAGGTATATTATCTGGTGGTACATGGGATGTATACTGTGGTTTTTATAACTGTCGGAAGCAAAGAGGAGGCTCACAGAATTGCGTATGAACTTGTAAATGAGGGTCTTGCAGCATGCGTTAACATTATAGGTGGGGTTGAATCGATATTTTATTGGCAGGGCAAGACAGAAACCACCCCGGAACACCTCCTAATCGCCAAGACAACAAAGGATCGACTAGACCTCTTAGTAAAGAGAACTAAGGAACTTCACACCTATTCGGTTCCAGAAATAATTTGGTTTGCCTTAGATGGGGGTTTAAAGGAGTACCTGGATTGGGTCAGGAAGAGTACCGAAAGGACGTGAGGGGCGGGTGGCAAAGAAAGTCTCTCCCATTTACGAGATAAGAGAGGTTGTTTACACCCAAGATCGTTGGCTACTACTCGAAAAACTGAGGGAGGTTTCTATTAACATACTCAAGGCGCTTAAAGCAAGGGGGGTCGAGGGGATAGTCCACGGGAGCATTGCCCGTGGAGACGTAAAAGAAAAAAGTGATGTAGATGTATTTGTCCCAGAAGTCCTTCCTTCCTACCTAGTGGAGGGCCTATTACAAGATTTCGGCTTCCAGATACTAAAAAGAGAGCTCACTCAAGCAACACCAAACCACGTGGTCAAAGCCATAATATATCTAGATGAGAACGTCAAAGTCACATTTCCGCTTCTACCTTTAAGGCAGAGGGAGCGAGAGTTTTACAGATTTGGAGGCGAGGTTGGGCTACGAGACTTAGAAGAGGGAAGAAGAGTTCCAGGCGTTGATAAGAGGCTGATGCTAATATTTCCAACCGAATACGGTCACTATGAGTATTCAATCATCTATAATAGCGTTGAGGCCTCAAAGATACTAGGAGTAAGTTTGGAACTAATTAACGAACGCATAAGGGTTCTGACGAGGAGGGACGAGATCGGGAGAACTGGAATATATTTCAAAACGGAGCTTCGTGAGGATGAAAACTTTGAGGAAAAGCTGAGAGAGCGAGCCTCAAAGGATCCCAGCCTTAGGAGACTTTTATCGCAACGTGGTATGAGATTTATATATTGAGCCTTATTGTGGAGAGTCGCTTGAAAGCCTATCCAATTACGTTAGTAGTTCTAATATTATTCTTCTTATGCATACTTGTATGCCCGGTTAGTGCGGAGAGCGTGCAAGAGAAGTTTCAAAATACAATAAACAGCTGGATGCAGTTCTTTGAGACCAACCTGGAATGGTTTTCACTCACTTTGAATGAGTTCCTGAAGAGGGTCATAAAGATCACATATTTTACTATAGGTCTTGCGGGATTTGTGCTATGGGCTTCTGGCTTTTCAAAATACACCGGGAGAAGGTTAATGGTTGGCGCTCTGATAATGGCCTTCGTTGCTGAAATCCTCCTTTGAAAAGCAGGCTTATTAGCCATTTACCCAAAAATCATCTTATGACCGACCGAATCCCAAAGGGATGTGAACTCTGCCTGAGGGGTGCTAAGCTCGTCTTATTTGTCACCGGTCTTTGCGACCGATGGTGCTACTACTGCCCATTGGGAGAGAATCGAAAAAGGAGAGACGTTGTTTACGCGGATGAGATCTTGGTGGAAAAAGACCTTGATATACTTCTTGAGGGCAGGGCTATAGACGCTGAAGGCTCAGGGATAACAGGCGGGGACCCGCTAATCCGATTGAATAGGACTCTGAGATACATACGCACCCTCAAGGATTTTTTCGGAGAAGGGCACCACATCCATTTATACACCAACGGCATGTACGCTAGCAAAGATGCCCTCATGAGACTTAAGGAGGCGGGGCTGGACGAGATCAGATTCCACACCACAATCTCCAATAGAGACAAAATCAGGGACGCTAAAATCTTGGGACTCTGTGCAGGCGCAGAGGTCCCCGCCATCCCTGGAGAAGAGCCCCAGCTTAGAGAACTGGTTTTGTATCTACAAAGTATAGGTGCAGACTTTTTGAACATCAACCAACTTGAGTTCACCCCCCAAAATTCTTACCAGTTAAAGGAGAGGGGTTTCGATCTGGAAGGTTCTGCCGCCGTAAAGGGCAGCGAAGAGACTGCCCGCAGAGTGATTCAATGGGCCGAGTCTGAGGGAATTGAACTACCAATACACTACTGTTCTTCGAATGCAAAGGATAACCTGCAATTAAGAATGAGGCTAATTAGGAGGCTAAAAAATGTGATCCGCCCCTACGAAGAAGCCACAGATGATGGGCTTGTCGGAAGTTTACTAGTCATCCCGGAAAGGATCTCTCCAAACGAATTAAGACGCTTGTTGATGCTTGAACTTGGCATCCCTCCACACATGTCTAGGGTTTCCGACGACGGCCGGGCATTAATCATCCACCGAAAGTTTTTGGAAGGCGCTCTCAAATTTTCCCCAAATTCTCGTGTATTCTATGTAAAGGAGTATCCTACTGGGACCAGAGAGAGAATCGCCAAAACTCCGTTAAGATACTGAAAACCTAAGGAGCGCGGCTATCCCCCCCAGGTTAAAGAACTGAAGCCCCTTCTCATGCTCTGCTCCTATAAAGTAAACCTTGCCCCCATAATCTTCTGTTTTTTTACACAAGTCCTCTATCTTGCCCCTCTCCTCAGGACTCACATTCTTCAAAAGACGCCCTGATACCAATAGAGAGTCCACGGCTCCGCGCTCAACTGCATTCTTGACTTCCTCAATTCCGTACGTCACTAAGGAAGGCTTGTTCGACAAACGGAAGAACAACTCGTCTACAAGCTCAGAATCACGGATCAAAATGGAGTTCTGCAGAATCTTGCTAAGGGCTCCCCGTCTCAAGATCTCTCTAGCCCCAGACGGTCCTATCGACGATGCGCTCTCCTCCATGACATTGAGTTGTTTGAACTTATCCTTAACTAATAGGATCAGTTCGCTCTTTGTGAAGCCAGGTCCCCCTACAATAACGAAAGCCTTTTCCTTTTCGGCGAGCCGCCCTACCTCTTCCGCGACCTTGGAGAGGTACCTCAATTTTTCAGCAGAGCGCCCACCGGACTCCAAATACTTCCCTGAAACGTGGGACTGAATATCATAGAGATGTTCCATGGAGTACTCTCTAACGAGAAATATCTCTGCCTCCTGTTCGTCAATTGTTACTAGGATGACCTTGGGGCGCTCCTTTTTTTGTGCAACCTTCAGCCGTTCCTCGTGGAAAGACAACCACTCCTTCTTCGAGATCTTTATCTTGTCTCTTTCCTTTACTGAGAAAGTATGGTATTGCCCCTGAAGATGAACATCCTCTGGCCCAGAAACCACTTTTCCTCTTATCCTCAAGCTCTCCGTAAAGCTCTGGAAATAAAGATCTTCGACCTCAATACATATGTAAATTTTCCTCCTCCCTACTCGCTCCTCGCTCCCGTCTGCTCTTGAAACCCTCATCTCCCTGAAAGTCTGCCCGCATACAGTATCCCCGATATCTATTATATTGTAAAGGTGCCAGAGATCCTCTTTGTCCTCCACCTCAACCTCAAAAGTTCTGCGCTCCAAATCTTTCTCGAGAACCTTCATATTCGCTCGACCATCAATAGGGATATTTGGCACTCCGCTATAATAATCCCTGTTATGTTCAATTGTGCCCTTATTTTTTCGGACGGGGTTCAGATCTAAAAGTTTGGATAGGGCTTAGGATTTGGTCCATCAGAGCAAGCCGCAACGCGCTCCCAAGAACGAAGGATGCAGATAATTGGGTGGTAACCAGGAAACCCTATTGCAGAAATTCCAATGACCATGGAGGGTCAATTCGTTATGTCTGTGTACCAAGGTCTAATGAATATTGGATAGAGTATTCATATTTATTATGGGGGCGTCAACTGTGAAGAAGCATTGGCGCCCTTTGATCATAAACCCCTGAAAATTGCCAGAACGATGAGGGCAGAGAGTGTTATCAGAACATTGTCATCGATTGGATTAAACTCAAAGTGCTCTACCACCGACGAGACAAATGCTGCAACCAAGCCGGCTATGCCCGCATAATAATACCCAATGGGTGCACAAACCATTATCATTGCCAGATTGCCCAGCCAATGTTTAGTACGTCTTTTAAATACTGCGTTTCTAACAATTCCTGTAATCGCGTCACCAAATGATATGAATGCGGCTGGTATGACCCCGTATATAGGGTCGCCGAAGAATACCCAAGATATTCCAATCGCTGCCCCCCATGCAATTGCGAAGTTGACCTCGTACATGTTCTCCTCAACTTGGAACCAGCTAAGAAGTCTGCCCATTTTGTGAGGAAGATATACCGCAAATGCTATTATCGAAACAAGAATTAGGGGTATGGTGACCCCAGTAAAAAAAATTGGGAATAAAAGCGTCGCAACGCCTCCCCCAAATATGTGAATTATCTTTCGATTATAGTACGCGGCGACATTGTGCGGCAGGTTATGCGCCCTAAAGATCTTGTAAGTGTATTTTGTACCAAATACGATTGCAAATATGTATAAAAACAAAATTACGCCTATAATCCCTTCAATGAAAGGGTCAGCATGTATGAAACTTTCGTAATGGAAGCCCAAAGACATCAACGTCACCTTTTATGACAATCCCTTTTCCAAGTCCTTATTTATAAAACTAGGCGTTCAAACCAAAGTGCCTCGCTCTCTTTCAATGAATAAGTACCATAGGGTGTTCGGGGAAAATTAGTGAACCACCGGGATAAGCTCGCCTTTTAAGGGGAAATGGAAAGCTTTAAAAAATTCCCAAGGGTGGATAAACATAGCCCGGTGGTGTAGCGGCCAAGCATGGCGGGCTTTGGCCCCGCCGACAGGAGTTCGAATCTCCTCCGGGCTACCACTTTCTATGAAATTTTTCTCTTCTTAACCCCCTCCTTTCTTGATTAAAATAAATGGAGAGAAAACTCTTTGGGATGGTCGCTTAAAGCATACTCATTTCATATTAGGAAGTCTTCAACTTTTATCTTTTAATTAAGAATAGTTTTCACCAAAACCATAAATATTAACATGTACCCCTTAATACAGAACTTATTTATTCTAAAACCATAAATTATTTGGCGGGGGGCACATTTGTGGTGGAAAGTCACCCGTATCTACCAAACGCCTCTTTAGTTTTGAAAGAGATGTTGAAGGAGGTTGGTGTAGAAAGCATCGATGAATTCTTTAAAGACTTACCAAATCAAAGCTTTGAGCTTTATGGAATACCAACGAACCCTCTTGATGAACCATCAGTTCTTAATGAAGTTAAGAGGATCCTTTCAAAGAATAAAGTTTATACAAAGTCATTCACAGGGGGCGGACCTTGGTATCATTATATTCCAAGCATAATAAAGTACCTGATCAGCAGAGGGGAGTTTCTAACTTCTTACACCCCTTATCAACCTGAAATAAGCCAAGGAGTACTGCAGGCACTTTTTGAATTTCAAAGCATGATATGTGAACTTTATAAGATGGATGTGGCAAACGCCTCCCTCTACGACCTTCCAACGGCTATAGGAGAGGCTGCTTTATTGTCCACAAGAGTTACAGGCAGGCGTAAGTTTTTGATCCCCTCTTATCTTCCAAATGACAGAAAAAGTGTGATATTCAATTACACCTACCCTATGGGCATCCAATTAGTAGAAGTTCCATTATCGAAAGAGGATGGATGCCCTGACCTTGAATACTTGAAAACCGTTGTAGATAATGAGACATCTGGAATATACATTGAAACGCCAACTTTTTTTGGCACAATCAACGCAAACGTCAAGGCCTTTGTCGAGGTCGCACATGATGCAGGAGCTCTGGCAATAGTGGGCGCTGATCCTTTGTCTTTAGGTTTATTCAGACCCCCAGGGGAGTATGAGGCTGATATTGCTGTAGGAGATGGGCAGCCTTTGGGAATCCCTCCCGGTGCCGGGGGAAATACCCTAGGTTTAATGGCATGCCGAGATGATCCCAAGCTTATTCGGCAGCTACCGGGCAGGATAGTCGGTCTCACTAGGAGTAAAGACGAAGGGAGAAGGGGCTACGTTCTGGCTTTGTCGACTAGAGAGCAACACATACGAAGAGAAAAAGCAACATCAAACATTTGCACAAACGAAGCCCTTCTTGCCATATCAGCGGCTATTTACATTGCAACCATGGGTCGTGAAGGAATTGCCAGGGTGGCAAAAAAAATCATGCGCAATACTCAATATGTACTAGATAGATTGCGAGAGTTTGGAACTTCTCCCCTGTTTAATTGTCTGCACTTCAGAGATTTTGCAGTAAATGTTGGAGACTTAGAGCGAGTCAACAGAGCTTTAATCCAAAATGGAATTATGGGCGGAAGGGATTTGGAGAAGGAATTTGGAATGGCTGGTGTTTCTCTATTCGCGGTTACCGAGCTACACACCAAAGAAGACATAGATCTCTTCGTAAAAATTCTAGCGACCGAGAAGGAGGATTAAGGGTGTTTAGACAAGCTCGCTTCTATGAACCACTGATATTCGAGATGGGGCAGAATGGAAGGATAGGTTCTAACATTGAAGATTGCGAACTCGATGTCGATGGGATCCCAACGGATCTGCTTAGGAGCGACCTAAGCCTGCCAGAGGTCTCCGAAGTAGAAGTCGTCAGGCACTTTACTAGATTATCGCAAATGAACTGGGGGGTTGATCTAGGTCCATACCCGCTGGGCTCTTGTACCATGAAGTACAATCCGCGCCTAAATGAGGAACTTGCGTGGCTTGACGAGGTTCAATTCGTACACCCTCTACAAGAGATGATGGGCGCCTTGGAGATCATGTATAAGCTTGACGTGGCTCTCTCCTCGTTAACAGGCATGAAGAGATTTACATTACAACCCGCGGCT